>NZ_QXQR01000004.1:0-124867 GCF_003660355.1 Helicobacter sp. L8 | reverse complement strand
CCCCATTAAAACCCAAGCCCCCCTCCCGCGCGCCCCCCAAGTGCCAAAGCCCACAAACCCTACTAACCCAAGCGCACAGAATGCGCCCGCGCAAACGCCCCCCCTTAGCCCCTAAAACCTATTTACAAGCCCTCGTAGATGGGAGTGCCAATGCAGATGCCATCACCTACTACAAAAGAGAGGAAAAAACCACTATCCAAGCCAACGCAAACGCGTTGCTCAATCTTGTTAACAACAGTGCTACAGACAACGCCAAGGCTGTAGCTTCTTTAGTGGCTGGGACAAGCCAATTCTTTGGCACAGTGTCTAGCAACGCCAACATTAGCCAAAACCTCAAAGATGCCTTCAATGGCTTTTACCATCTAGCCTCCCACACAAGCTACGATTTGGTCGGCTTGCAAACTAGACTAGAACAACTCATCACCCAAGTGGCGCAAGCGCAACAAGGCTTGCTAAACACCCTCTTAAACACCTCGTTAACCCAAAAAATAGACGGGCTGTTTGCGGAAGTATCCAAGGAGAGTTTGAACCCACAAAATCGTCAAGCCAAGGGCAGGGCGATCCAAGACTTAGGCACTCTCTTAGCTTACCTGCACGCCACACAAACCAAGCTCAAAGCCTACGCCAAAGACCACCCAAGTTTGTTGGCGCTCACGCCCTCTAGCATTGTGGCTATGCAAAGTGGGCACACCAGTGGGAATTTGTATGGGGTGAACGCACAACTGGGTTATAAACACTTCTTTGGCAAGAAAAAACGCTTTGGCTTGCGCTACTATGGAAGCTTTAGCTACCAATATGGCACACTCACAAATGCGTACAACACAGCTTTAAGCAATATGGTTTATGGGGCTGGGATGGATGCGCTTTATAACTTTTATGAAAGCGCGAAGGGGCACTACACCACGGGGGTGTTTGTGGGCTTCATGTTGGCAGGTAGCACATGGTTGCTTAAAGATGCCAAAGCCTACCAAGCCCTAGCTAACTTTATGAGAGTTCAGGGCTACCATGTGAGCCAACACACAACCTACTTCCAAATCCCTTTGAATATAGGTTTTCGTAGCAATGTCAGCAAGCACAATGGGTTTGAAGTGGGGCTACGCATCCCTTTGAGCCTGAATAGCTACCTCAATGGCACGAGAGGGGCACAAAGCCTCAATATCAGCTATAAGCGCAATGTTTCTGTCTTTGTGAATTATGTTTACAACTTTTAGGCAGGTGGGATAAGCTAAGGGCAAGGGGTGGTGTTATCCTCTTGGGTGGGTCTTTGTGGCTCTCTTTGGCATTTTAGCGGGCGCGTTGGTTTTGTCTTATACTCACTCTTGAGGCTTGCTGGTAAACTCGCCCTAAATCTTTTATTTTCTTCTGACATCTTTCTTGGGCTTACAAGATGTGTTACAAGGACTCTGCAATGAGCTTATGTGGGGGCTTTTAAAATCACGATTGCTAGAGTGTTACTTTTTTTAAGCTCATGAATCTATTCATTGGCATAGGTTCTCTCAAAATTTTTGTCTAGCGCGCGCCTAAAAAAGGCATAAAAGTGAAAACGGTGAGAACCTAAACTCAGATACATGAAGTTAGCAGGAGTCTAGCCCAAATTGTTAAGATTGGTGAGTAGGTTGTATAAAAACCAGCTATCCCCATTGTAAAAGACTTGGGGTTTAGTGCTTGTGCCATCTTTATGCACGCTAATACCATCCTCATAGGGCGCAATGGAGATGAGTTTGGCAAGTAAGAGGCGCACACTCTTAGCCTTACCAGCAAAATACAAATGCTTG
Organism: Helicobacter sp. L8; assembly: GCF_003660355.1. Lineage (NCBI taxonomy): Bacteria > Pseudomonadati > Campylobacterota > Epsilonproteobacteria > Campylobacterales > Helicobacteraceae > Helicobacter > Helicobacter sp. L8. The sequence continues at coordinate 123,092 of NZ_QXQR01000004.1, read as the reverse complement.
GTGGTGATAGCTAACACCCCCGTGTCAATGTATTGCAATTGATCCTCTTGGATTCTGCGCCCCTTGAAAGCCCCCACGCGGTAATACACCCCCTTCATAATGCGCACACTCACCCCCTGCGAACCTCCCACATAACGGCTTGTGGTTTTGGTTTCATAATACGCCACGCCCTGTTCTACCCAAAGGAGTTTTTCGCCCTTTTGGAACACAAAGGGCAGGGGGTCGCCCATCAAGTTGAGGCATTGGGGTAGTACCCCCTCCATCACTTGGCGCAAGATATGGGCTTGCGTGAGTCGTCTATAGTATCCCCACTTGTCTAATATCTCTTGTGGGAGTTGAAAAAAGGCAATGAGAGCCCTAATCCTCTCTTCTTCATCCACACTTAAAAGACCATCTTCTAAGGCTTTCTCAATGGCGCGCCCCACCCCTTTAGCGATCAAATCTCTTTGCAGGGACGAGTCAATAAACGCGCTTGTGGCGTGTTGGCTTAAAGAGTTGCTTAAAGTTTCTAACTCTTGGGGGGCGATTTTATGCTGTTGGTAGGCTTCTTGGATGGCTAGTTGGATCTGCTCTTGTGCCTGTGTGTGTTTTTGCAAACATTCTTTATGTTGCTTGCGCAAAAACCCTGCCGGGCGGTTACAAAATTTACAAGTCCCCATTAGTGCCTACTTTTTTGGCGCACTAAAGACACTAATTCTAAAGCATGTGCGCGGGGCAAATCTGCGATCATGCCATGCCCCAAATTGAAAATAAAGCCCTCTTTTTTACCCATGGTTTCAAAAATGCGCTCCACCCCCTCACTCATCGCTACTTGGCTATAAAGCCGTGCGGGTTCTAAATTGCCTTGTAAGACATAACGATCGCCTAAAATATCCTTAGCCATAGCTAAAGGCGTGCCCCAATCACAGCCAAAGACCTCAAATTCTCCGCCCAAGTGTGCCAAATACGCCCCCACGCCCTTAGGGAAGACAATCAGAGGGATATTAGGGTGCTTGGCTTTGAGCGCGTGGGTGATTTTTTGGATATAGCCCCAGCCAAATGTTAAATACGCCTCTAACTCCAGCGCGCCCGCCCATGAATCAAAGATCATCAGCGCGTTTGCCCCCGCCTCTGCTTGTTTGGACAAATAGGCGATGAGTTCTGTAGTTAGCTTATCTAGCAAGGCGTGTAACATTTCAGGCTGGCTATAGAGCAATCTTTTAGAATGTTGGTAAGTCTTGCTCCCCTGCCCTTCGATCATATAAGTGGCTAAGGTCCAAGGCGCGCCGCTAAAGCCAATGAGTGCCTTAGATTTGTCTAATTGTGCGCGCACGCTAGAGACAATCTCATAGACATAGTCTAATTGTTGGTGAGCTTGTGGTTTTAGGGCTTGGATGTCCTCTAAACTGGTGATGGTGTGGGTGAATTTAGGACCCACATTAGGGAGAAACTCTAGGGGTAGCCCCATAGCATAAGGTAAGAGCAAAATATCGCTAAAGAGAATAGCCGCATCTACATCTAAGATTTCTATAGGTTGGAGGGTTACCTCGCTAGCAAGTTTGACATTAGCACAGAGGTCTAAGAAGTTTTTAGCTTTTTGGCGCACCTCTTGGTATTCGCGCAGATAACGCCCCGCTTGGCGCATCATCCAAATGGGGGTATAGGGGGTTGCTCGCCTAAAACACGCGTCAATAAAGATCATCACAATCCTTTAAATGGGGTTTAAGCGCAATTTTAGCGCGCATGCACTCCACAATCTTGCCATGCAAGCGCGCGTAAATGCTGGCTAAAGGCAGTTGGTGGTCATAGAGGGCTAGAGTGTTTTCTAAATTTTCTTGCAAGCCTTGCATGAAAAACTCTTGCATGGCGTGGTAATCCTCTAATTCTAGTCCTAAAGAGGCTAAGAGCTGGTAGGTGTATGCATCCACCACCAGCACGGGGCGCAAACAGGCGTAATTTAAAATGCTATCGGCGCTCTCAAAACCAATCCCCTTTTGGGCTAAGAGCCAATCTCGACTCACTTGGACTTGAAAGTTGGCAAAGTCTTTAAAGTCTTGCAGGATATGGCAACTCAAGGCGATCAAATAGCGCGCTTTTTGGCGGTAAAATCCGCTAGGGGCAATGAAGGGGGCTAACTCTTGAGGGGAGATTTGGGCGAGATTTTCTAGGCTTAAAAGTTGGGATTTTTTAAGATTTTCTAAGCTTAAGCGCACCCTCTCCCAGCGCGTGCGCTGGGTTAAGATCGCCCCCACCACCACCTCAAAACTCCCGGCATGGGGCCACCACAGGGGCGGGGCGTTTTTAAGTAAATTGAGAGCTTTGAGCGCGCGTAAAATCCCTAAACTAGAGATCATCTACACAAAGCGCACCAAGATCATGCCACAAAAGGCGTTGCCTTTATAGACTTCTACGCGATAAATGCGCCCCTTTCTATCTACTGAAAAACGCGCTAAGAGATTTTTATGGGCGATCTTCACCCCCACTTCATTGGGTTTATTCCCCTCATTTTTAAGAGAAAACCCAATGACATTGACCCGGTAGCCCTTTTTAGGTAGCACCTTAAAACTCCCCTTGACATTGACAATGCTGGCTAGAGCGATCGTTTTAACCTCATTGTCAATCTCCATATTGATGTCTTTAAGGCTGTGATCAAAGGGCATGTATTCGGGCATAAATCGTGTCATGAGCTTGTTGCCGTATTTGAGCCAAATTTGGTTTTTACGGGGCAAAAGACCTAAAATATAGCTTTGTGAATCTAGGGGGATTTGACTCACAGGCGCGTTTTTGGGGAAGGGAAAAAAATGTAAGTGATCGCGCAAGCCATAGAGGGGAAGAGTGGTGTTGTGATTCAAAGTTACTTGGAGTTTTTGATCGTTGATGAGGCGATAAATCGCCAAAGGAGTGAGCGCGAAATCTTTGCTGTAGCGAATCCCTAACTCCTCTAGGACACCCTCTATAGCCAATAGGTGGTAGTAGACGCGTTGGGCTAGAGTGAGCTCCTTGCTCGCCTCATTGGCAAAGGCGGGTTTGTCATGCTTGATCGCAAAGTAAGTCAAAGCCTTTTCCATTTCTTTGTCTCCCCTTGCCGTGTGGGTGTTGTGGATATGGTAGCGGTGTAGGGGTTTGAGGAGGTGGGCGTTGATGTGCTCTGTTGTCTTGGCTGAAATATGTTTGAGATCGCCAAAGGTGGTGTGGGCTAAGTTGTTTTGATCGATGATGAAGGAATTGCCCCAGCGCCTAGGGTTGAGTAATGCACTTTCATAATGGGGGCGATAAAAGCCACTCCCATCATGTAAATGCAACACCACATTCACATCGGGGGCAGTGATGGTGTGCTTGATAGATTGGATGAGGGGGTATTCGGGATCCTTGGGATTTAAATAGGCAAATTTGCGATTCAAATCCCCATAAACTCCCCGGTGGTTCAACAGCATAGAATAGCGGTTCAACACGGGCACTACCCACACAGAGCCAGATAAAATCTTGTAGTGGGTTAAAAAAATATTAGTGGTGTTAAATCCCCCGGGTTCATCGCCCTGAATCCCGCCCATGAGCAACAAAGTGGGACCTTTTTGATCCCCCACTTTTTTAATGACATGCACGGATTTTTCCGCTTGCGCCAAACAAGGCAACACAAACGCCAGACACAATAATAGTACTCTCATTAACTCTCTCTTGGATGAAGGATAGCTGAAGTGCCATTATATCTAAAAAGCCCGCGGATTGATCCAAAAGGAGGGAATAAAAAATGCTTGGTTTTTCTATCTTGCTATAAGGATGGACATGAGAGAGAATATGCTAGAAATCTTTAAAAAGCACTTGGGGGCGATTGATCCCGCGGATTTGGGAATCCTAGACACCCAGCAAAAAACTAGCAAAATCAAGCATTTCAACCACGAGATCAAGGGTTTGAATGAGAGCATTGGGGTGTTACAGACCTTGCAGATTGCCTGCCAAAACTTGCTTAAACTAGAGGCGGATGCGCGCACTTCTATGCAGGAAGTGATCGCCAAGGCGCGTTTTCAAGACAAGGAACTCTTTGGTGTGGGCTTGCAAATTAGTTTAGATTCCCAAGAGTCTTTGCACCTAGAGATCCAAAACCCCCTAGAGGTGCTAGCTTCCAAGGGGCTAGAGGGTATGCGCGCGTGTTTGCAAGAGGGCTTGGAAGACATTAAAGACGCGTTGGCACGCATCCAAGAGAGTGTGAGCCAAAAACAGGTCTTCAAAAAACCCCCCACTCTCAACACCCCCCACTTTGACAAAAGCGCGCTACTCTGCGTTAAAACTTCTTAAACCTCTTGGGCGCGCCTAGCGCGCCAGCACCCAAGAACCTGGCAAGGGCGGACTCTTAGCACCAAGCATGGGGCATCAATCTAGTTTCAGGCTATAGGCTTTAGGGGAGCTGTAAAGATGGCTGAAGTGATACCAGAAACTAGCTTCATAGGCGTTAGGGTTGCGCTTGATACGGCAGTGAAAACCCCGTAACATCTCTTCAAAAGGGAGATGGTTTTCCACGATGCAGGCTAAAATTTCTTGGCGCACGCGCAGTTGCATCACACGATAACCCTGCTGGACAGAGATGAGTGCCTTCTCTTCTACGATCTTGAAACTTTGCGTAACAAAATTGGCCTCTACAATGGGCGCGACTACTTTGTCAAAATTGTCGTTAGTGGGGATGAAACTCACAATTTGGTAGGCTTTATAGGCAGAGAGTTTGAGAAAACCCATGAGTTTATGGGGATCATAGCTGAAAGTCTTGGCGTAAAATTGCGTGTATTTAGCGGGCAAGTCTTTTTTAAGGGTGTGGATTTCTTCTTGCCACTGCACCAAGTCGGCGGTTTTAAATTCTAAGGTGAGCGCGTCATTAGGGGGCAAACATTTGACCGGGTTTTCTCTGTGTGTGCGGCTGTAGAGATCGCAAATCTTACTGCACTCTGATATATCGTTATGGGTGTTGATGCGCTTGATAATGGCATCTCGACTACTCTCCTGTAAATAGGGAGTAGCAATGGGCATCACATAGGCGGGATTGGTCAAATGGATAAGCTTTTCTAATTGCTGTTTTTGCCCCTCTAGGTGGGCATTATGCAGGGCTTTTTTCTCTTGCCCGCTGTAATTATCCACACAAAAGGGAAAACCCGAAGTTTCCCCAAAAAAGGCAGTGCACAGTAAGGTTAGCCCACTGGGTAGATTGAAGCGGTTGATGTAATTAGCATAGGGGTTGATGAGCACATCATGCCCGCAAAGACACAAGTAAAGCCCACTATCCTCAGAGCCATCACCGGCTTTAAAAACACTGAATTGGAAAAACGAGCTAAACTCGTAGATTTCTTGAAATTCCAAAGGAAAAATATTAGAAAAGCCCAAGTTTTTTAGCGCGCGCTCTACACTCTTGGAGGCAAAATTGCCCACAATAAAGGGCTTACTTCTGGGAGCAAACGCTAAAGTTTGGGGATGCAAACAGCTAGAGCGATTAGAGGAGATAAAAATAAAATCCGCATGCACCAAGCAATACAACGCCTCTTTACAGCTGGCTTTCTCTAAATAACCCGCCCCCAAAAAGGCAGGACCTAGCAGCCATGGATCGGTGATGAATTTGATCCCGCCTGCTTCAATATACAAACAGGCATGGTTAAGATAGCGGATTTTAAAATCCCCTTTAAAACTGGATTGGTAGGGGTTAGCTAAATCTGTAGAGGTTTCAATCTGAAGAGTGCGCCCCTCAATGCGGTATTTGAGGGGTTGTTTTTTGCGCCCATTGTCATAATTCAAACTACTCAAGTGTAAATTCCACATGCAATGCGGGCAGGAAGCGATGCCTTTGTTATGCAAAAGCTTATCTCCCCTGTGATCGCAAATGGTGTCGATGATCCAATCGACTTCTGGCTTTTCACCCATTTTGACATGCTTTTTCATCTTAATGATAAATTCGCCCATGTCATTGATCCCCTCTAATAACCCCCGCACAGAGAGACTTTGGGTATTAGTGTTGGTTTCAAAAAGCCCCACACGGCGCAACTTGACGGGTGCGGGCGAACTAGAAGCGTTCTTGGGCGGCAAAGCGGGCCTCCATAGGCTAAAAATAAAGGCGCATTATACTAAAATCTTGCCAATAAATCCCCAACTCTTAAGGATCACCAATGGCATTACTGCTAGATAGTAGAAGTGGCACAGCCATAGGGGGTTTTGAGCGCGCTCTGCTCGATCCTAGTTGTCAAGGCTTGTGCGTGCCCCAAAACCTCCCCCAAGTGGATTTTTCTACCTACCTGCCCTTAAGTTACACCCAAGCCACCCAAACCCTCTTTAAAGCCCTAGAGCTCCATCTCAACCCCGCTCTCTTAGATCGCGCCCTTGAGCGTTACTCCAAGTTTGAGGCTATCGCCCCCCTGCATGCCTTGAGTCCCTCCCTCTATGTCCAAGAACTCTTTCATGGTCCCACTCTAGCCTTTAAGGATATGGCACTCCAGCTCTTTGGGGTGTTGCTCTCAGAGTTAGCCAAAGCACGCCAAGAAAAGTATTTGATCATGGTGGCTACTAGCGGGGATACCGGTCCAGCCACTCTAGCCAGCTTTGCTAATCTGCCTAATACCTATGTCCTTTGTCTTTACCCCGCTCAAGGCACGAGTTTAATCCAAGCTTTGCAAATGCAAACAATCAATGCGCCCAATCTCAAGGTAGTCGGGCTAGAGGGAAATTTTGATGACGCGCAAAGCGCGCTCAAAGCCCTTTTAGCTGATGAATCTTTTCAAACACATTTAGCCCAAAAAGATTTGCATTTGAGTGTGGCGAACTCGATTAATTTTGGGCGCATTGTGTTTCAAATGGTCTATCACATTTGGGGGTATTTGGATTTGGTGCGCGCTGGAGCGATCCCGTATGGCGATCCCATTAAAATTATAATCCCTAGTGGAAATTTTGGCAATGCCTTAGGCGCATTTTATGCCAAACAAATGGGTCTGCCCGTAGAAAAAATTGGCGTAGTGTCTAATATTAATGATGTGCTTACAGAGTTTTTCAACACGGGGGTGTATGATTTAAAAGCGCGTCATCTGCAAAAAAGCCACTCCCCAGCGATGGATATTTTAATCAGCTCCAATATTGAACGCTTGCTTTTTGCCCTCTTTGGCTCTGAGCGCACTAAGGAGTGCATGCAAGCGCTCCAAGATCAAAAATACTACACCCTCACTTCTAGCGAATTGCAAAGCTTACGCGCGCATTTTGAGGCGTTTAGCTGTGATGACGCGCATTGTTTAGATACTATCGCGCGCATTTATTACGATCAGCACTATTTAATAGACCCCCACACCGCCACTGCGCTTTATGCTTACAAACACCTTGAGAGTCGCCTGCCCTGTGTGGTGGTCTCTACCGCCTCTTGGAGCAAGTTTGCCCACACCACCGCCCTAGCTCTAGGCAAACAAGCCAAAGACGATCAAGAAGCTCTGCAAGTTTTAGCCAAAGAGGGGATCACACCCCCTGCTAGAGTGCAAGAGCTTTTAAGTAAGCCCCTTATACATAAGGATCGCGTGGGTGTGAGCGGTTTACAAAATTACATCAAAACATGGCTAGAAAATTTCTAGCGCGCGTTGCGCGCTAACCCCCCTTGTTTGCTAATGAACTTCTCTCCACACCTTTTGTTTCCACACATAGGCAAGTAAGGTCATTACCGCAAAGAAGACCATGATTTTAATACCCAGCGCATCGCGTTGGTGCTTCTTGCTATCGCCTACTTTTTCTAGGTAATGGATGATCTGTTCTTGAGATTCTTTATTGAGCCCCACTCTAGGCATGGCTGTCCCGGGCAAGAGTTTTTGAGGATCGTTGATAAAAACCTCTAGTTTTTCACGCCCTAGTGAGCGAATCATCATGGAGAGATCGGGGACTTCCGCACCTAAATAGCGGTGCAAGTCTTTAGGATCGCTGAGCGCGTGTTCTTTGTCGTATGTAATGCTATGGCAACGCTGGCAGGCTTGGGCAAAGACTTCTTTATCCTCTAGCTTTTTAGGCGCGATAGAAACTAGGTAAGCCACAATGTCGGATAAATCTTGATCGCTAAATTGGGCAAAAGCGGGCATGGGATAGGGATTATCGTCCTTGTATTTGTGAGCAAGTTTAGCTGTTTTTACGGGGTCTTTGATGAAATGGGCTAAGAATTGGGGGTTGAGCACCGCGCCTACATGGGAGAGATCGGGAGGCACGACTCCAAAGCTCGCCCCTGCGCTGGCGTGATCCATAGGGGCGGGGATTTTCTGACTCTCAAGGCTATGGCAAGCCGTGCAATTTTGGGCAACTAAATCCTTACCCTTAGTCGCATCGCCCTTACTCAGATCAATAGGCTTTAAATCCTTGAAAGCAAAGTCAGCCGGGGGCACTTTGGGCTCCATCACGCTATGCGCATAGGGTTCCACGCCCCAGTAAAGCACCCCAATCACCACGATCAAAATCGCTAGGATTTTAAGCTCTTTCATTGTGCGCCCCCTTTCTTCTCAGCGCGCGCAATGAGGGGCAAGACCACAAAAAAGAGGGCTAAAAAGATGATTGAAGCCACAAAGCCAACATACTTATTATTGCCCACGGGCGGGAGTTTGCCATAGATGGTGAGCACCACCATATCCACCACGAGCACCCAAAACCAAATTTGAAAGCCCTTGCGCTGGTGGGCGGGCTTGACTACGGGGCTATTATCCAAAAAGGGTAATAAGAAGAAGATCACTTGGGCGATCCCAAAGGCGACTAAGCCTAAGTTGCCATTGAAAAAGAAGCCCCGCAAGACTTCATAACTCCATAGAAAATACCACTCGGGGTAAATGTGGTGCGGGGTTTTAAGGCTATTGGCGCGCTCAAAGTTAATAGGATCCATAGCAAATTCGTAATGGTAGCACACCAAGTAAAAGAAAAAGACCATGAAGGCGCACACCACAAAAATGTCCTTAGAGAGAAAGACGGGCCAAAAGGGGATGACCTTAGATTCTTTCTTTTTACCCTCTTTAAACTTCTTTTCTTCGGCTTCAAAGTCCAACACTTCGCCCTCTTGGTTATTGACATGGGGGATACGCAAAGAATAAAAGTGCATGCCCACGATGGTTAAGATCACCACAGGCAATAAAAAGACATGCAACATAAAAAAGCGCGTGAGTGTCGCGTCTGCTACGACATAATTACCCCGAATCCACACCAACAGATCAGGACCAATGACCGGGATTTTGCCAAATAACTCCGTGATGACTGAGGCTGCCCAGTAGCTCATTTGCCCCCAAGGCAACATGTAACCGCTAAAGGCTTCTGCGCTAAAGATCACAAACAAGAGCATCCCGCTAACCCAAATCATCTCACGACCCTTTTTATAAGAGCCATAGTAGATCGCCACAAACATATGGATATAAAGGATCACAAAGATCATGCTAGCAGCTGTGGCGTGGATGTGGCGCCATAGCCACCCGTAGGCGACCTCTTGCATGATGGTAAAATTCACGCTGTCATAAGCTAATTTAGCATCGGGCTTATAATACATCAAGAGGAAAATCCCCGAGATGACCAATAAGCCAAAGAGGGTGAGCAAGATCACCCCCATCGCCCATAAAAAGTTAATGTTTTTGGGAATCCAATACTCTGTCGCCAATACTTTGGTGAGTTTCTTCACCCCTAAGCGTTGATCTAGCCAGTCCACAACCCCCGTTGCTTTTTTGATTTCTGCCATTCTCTATCCTTTATGCGTGCGCGACCATATTTTTATACTCTGGACCCACTTCGCCAAAGGTGATCTTAGAGCCCTCAAGTTTAAAGGGGGGGATCTCAAAGGGGCGAGGCGGAGGGGTGCCCGGGATATTCACCCCATTGCTGGTAAAACGCCCGCCATGGCAGGGGCATAAAAAACCTTTTTGGATGGATTCAAAATTGGGAATACAACCCAAATGGGTGCAAATTTGCACCCCCACAGTGAACACCCCGCCTTGAATCTTAAAATCGCGCTTGGGATCGAAGGCATCCTTAGGGTCTTTTTTGATGATGTAGACCGGTTTACCCCGCCACTCCACACTAGAAAACTCCCCATCTTTCATATTGCTCACATCCACGCTAGTAAAACCTGCGGATACCACGCTAGGCAAGGGGTCCCAAGTCTTTTTCATAGCCACCAAGCTAGCTAGCGCACCTGCGCCCGCTACCCCAGCTAAAGCCATGCTCAAAAAGTCGCGCCGATTCATCTCCGCCATCATCACTCCTGCTTAAATTATTGCAAAAGGCGATTTTACATGAAAAAGTTTAATACTATGCTTTTGGGGGATGGCTCAAAGCCCCTCCAAAGTGGCGCGTAACCAGCGCGCCTGCTCATTCTTCTTTGATCGTGTAGGCAATGGGGATTTTCAAATGCACGGTCTGTTTGGGGGTGGGGAAGAGTCTAGCTGCTTCTTTTACTGCCTGCACCGCTGCGCGGTTGAGAATCTCTGAGCCTGAACTCTTAGCCACCCTGATGTCTGTGGTGCTACCATCGGCATTGAGAGTAAACTCCACCAAAACTTCCCCCTCAATCCCACGCACCATTGCCATTCTAGGGTATCTATTTTTTGAAGAAATCGCCATTTGGATCTTCATCAAAAATTCATTGCTCACCCCGGGGTTGTAGGCTTGCGCGCTAGCTTGCGCCCCCTCAGATTTTTGGTTGGATTCCTCGCGTTTTTGCTGTTTGGGCGTGGGTTCGCTAGGCTTGTTAGCCTCTTCTTTAGCCGGTTTAGCAGGTTCTGGTTTGGGCTCTGGTTTTACCTCTGGTTTGGGCTCTGGTTTTACCTCTGGCTTAGGCTTAGGCTCAGGTTTTGGGGTTGGCTTAGGCTCTGGTTTAGGTTTAGGTTTAGGTTTAGGCTCAGGCTTGGGCTTATGCTGGATTTTGTGGTGGACATTGTGGTGGGTTTTGGGCTCTTCTTTGGGTTTCTCTTTAGGTTTTTCTTGGGGGGGAGTTTGGGGGGCTTGTTGGGCGTGCTGGAGCTGGTTGGAGTGGGTGTTGATGCTGGCTAAACTCATGGTGAGAGTTTTGGTGCCTGATTGGGCTAGACTCTCCACTTTTTCATAGCTAGCAAAGGCTATCCACAATCCCACGGCGTAGATCACCGCCGTGATCGCGAAACTCACCCCCGTAGAAAATCTACTTTGTTTCTGTAGAGATGGAGAAGTTTTCATGGTTTTGGGCTTTGAGAATGTCCATGATCTCAACAAAAGTGCCAAATTTGGAGTCTTTGTCGCTACGCAGATCCACGAGGGTTTTAGGATCGGTTTTGGCGATCAAGGCTTTGAGATCGTCTAAACTTTGGGGCTTGTCGTTGACATAAATCCCATCGGATTTATCCACCACGATCGTAACTTTCTTTTCGGGTTGCTCCATTTTTTGCGCGCTAGCCGCGCTGGGAAGATTGACCTTGATCTTACCTTCCGCAATGAAAGTGGACACGCTTAAGACTAAAGCCAGCAATACCAACATTACATCAATGAAAGGCACAATATTCAGACCATCTCCCCGGCGTAGTCTAACTTTCATCGTTACGCCTTACGACTCAATTTGAATTGTTCAGAGAGAACATCTACTTTGCGCAAGAACATATTGTAAACCATCAAGGTGGGGATAGCGACCACCAAACCAAAGGCGGTTGCCTTCAGGGCTAAAGAGAGCCCTAAGGTGATCGCCTTAGCGTCCAGCCCAGTCGCGCTAGTGCTCATGTCGTAGAAAGTTACCATCACCCCTAAAATAGTGCCCAATAACCCCACATAAGGGGCGTTAGAAAAGATGATGTAAAGCATGGTGAGATTCTTCGTCAGGTCTAGATCCAATCTATCGGGATCGTCATAAAGTTTGAAATCAAGGCGCGCGTAAAAGATAATGCGTTCAATGGTGAACCAAAGTGCTAAAAAGCCCATCAGCCCTAACACGCTAAACACCCCAATATCCACATACTCCCCAATGAGTTTAACAGAAAAACCTTCGCCCATACCAAGCCTTTAGTGTAGTGTAAAGGGTGTTGATTGTATTGATTTTGTAATAAAAAGTCAAGCTAAAAATTTTTCGTGTATGTTTAAAATAAATAGGCATAGCCCACATAAAACTCACTATGGGGCACGATGCTAAGACTTTGTTTGAGAGTTTGCTGGGTGCCCACATTGCTGTTGCCATAATTATACCAATTTTGCGCACTGAGCTTGTAATAGGGGAATTTCCACCCCACGATCACGCGGTTGTGCTCGCCCACATACATCTGTGTCCCCACATTGACAAAAAAGCCACTTCCGGCCGCAAAAAAGCGCGTCTTACGCCCTAGGACTTGGTTGACAAAGCGATCGCTCCAAAACATCGTATACTCCACACCTCCGCCCACAAACAAGCCCACTTTGAAAAAGAACATCTTGGAGTAAATTTTCTTGATCCAAAAATCCAATGGGAGATTTAAAAACATATCTACATTAAACCCAAAACTCAAGGCATGCGCGCTGTGCCCTAAAAGACTACTCTGGGGGTTGGGTGTGGGGCAAATACCCAAGGGGTTATCAGTGCTCAAGGGCGCGCAGGGCGAGCTATAGCCACTTGGCACGGCTAAATCCCCCCCCACATTTTTAAACCCACTGGGCACATTGCCATGGCTAATGCTTTGGGGGATCACCCCCCCTGTAGAAGGGTCAATGGCTTTGATGTATTTGGGGTTGTAGTTTTGCCCCCCCTGGTTAGCGATACTGGTCAATCTGCCTAAATTAGCGCTGACATACTCTAGCGTGCCATAGACACGCAACCCGCTAATGGCAAATTTGTCAAAGAAGATTTCATCGCCCAAAGTGTAGGTAAAGGCAAAATTCGCGTTTTTATCCGTGCCATAAGTGCCCTTTAGCAAATCGCCTTGACAGAGATTTTGGGGGCATACAGGCGCGCCATTGGGCATGACACTAGGGTTATGCATGCTCACTTGCTGGCTAAAAGTGCTAGAAGACCCCTGGGCTGATCCTAGGCGCACCCCCGTATAGACATGGTTTTTTACCGCTCCTAATACCTGCGTGGCTAAGAAGATCGCAACGGCTAAGCGCATTAACAACTCTGGTTGTTTAAGGAGATAATCTGGGGGAGATCGTGCAAGACTTGCGCGTGGCTGAAAAATTCTTCGACTTGGGCGCGTGCGACTAGCGGATCACCCATGCAATTGACACACTCTTTAAATGCGCTCGCGCCCACATGTCCTTTAGCATAGGCATGTAAATTTTTGCGAAACATCACCACACCCCTAGCCCCGTAAAAATCCACCATCTTATCAAAGTGTTCTAAAACCAAGTCTTTTTTAAGCACGGGGGGTAACTCTTGTGTATCATGCTTGATTTGCCAGAAGATCCAAGGTTTAACTAAACTGGCACGCCCAATCATCACTCCTTGCGCCCCTGTGTAAGCGCGCACCTGTTTAGCCTTCTGCACGCTGTCAATCTCGCCATTGACGACCAAGGGTTTGTTTAAAATCTGGCGCATCAAGCGCACACTCTCATAGTCAATCCTCTCTTTCTTGTAGCGATCGGCACGCGTGCGCGCATGCACCACTACAAAATCCACCGGCGCATCATTGAGCGCGTGCGCGATCTCTTCTGGGATTTTGCGCTCAAAACCCAAACGCACTTTTACACTGGTGTAGGGCTTATTGGTGTGTGTGCGCACCACCCTCAAGAGCTCAACTAGGTGGTTTAAATCCTTGAGTAAGCCACTTCCATTACCATGGTTGGCTACCTTAGGGGCGGGGCAACCGCAATTAAAATCCAAAATATCGATCCCCTCTATGGCATTGAGCAATTCCACCGCCCTTTGCACGATCTCCACCTTAGAGCCTGCGATTTGCACACTAAAGGGATTTTCATCGGGGGATTTCTCCAGCATCTTGGCGTTTTTCTCAAAGGCATACACCAGCGCATGGGAGCTTATCATCTCGCTCACGGTTACATCCACCCCAAAGCGTTTCACCACACTCCTAAAAGGCAGATCGGTATAACCTGCCAAAGGGGCTAAAAATAATAAGTTATCAAATTCAAGTCTCGCCATCGCGCGCATGTTAGCTAATTTTCTCTTAACGCGCGCCATTGACAACACCCTAAAAAGATCGCCACAAAACGCTTTAAATGCTTAAATCCTCTAACACTCTTTGGGCTAGGCTGGGGGGGTCTAGCTTTAAACTTTTCTCCACTAAAGCCGTGTTGCCATGCCTGATGAAGAGATCGGGCAGTTCAAAACTCTTGAGTTTGGGAGAGTGATCTATTTGCGCTAGGTATTCTAATAGTGCGCTCCCCACCCCATTGATCTGGTAGGAATCGCTAAAGACATAAATGCGCGCATAGCGGGGTAAAATGTCTTTTAAGTGGGTGTCTAGGGGTTTTAAAAAGCATAAATCCAAGAGCGCGATTTGTAAATCCTTAAGAATCTCCAGGGTTTGGTAAGCCCGCCCCACCCCATTGCCATAGCCCACAAAGAGCACCTCCTGCCCTTCTTTTAATAGCACGCTCTTGGCATGCTCATAGGGCACAGCTTCAAATACCCCCTCAGGCAATAGCCACCCCCCCCGTGGGTATCTAAAGGCGCAGGGTCCGCTGGCATGATCTCGAGCAAAGGCGATCGCCTGCTTCAAAGTGGCGTTATCTCTAGGGGCTAGCAAGGTCATATTAGGGATGGGGCGCAAATAGGCGATGTCTAGCAAACCTTGATGGGTTTCCCCATCTTCGCCCACAATCCCGGCTCGATCGATGGCAAATTTCACAGGTAAAGTCATGATCGCTGTGTCATGCACAATCTGATCAAAGGCGCGCTGTAAAAAGGTGGAGTAAACACTCACGAAAGGTTTAAATCCCTCCTTAGCTAGAGCAGCCATGGAGGTTACCGCGTGCTGTTCGGCGATCCCCACATCCCAAAAGCGATCCGGATAGGCTTCAATGAGCTTACCTAACCCCGTGCCCCCGGGCATCGCCGCGGTTACACCCACGATTTTAACATCCTTAGTAGCGTAGTCTAAGAGGGTTTGGGAGTAGACCTCTGTGGGGCTTAGGGGTTTGTTGCGATCTTTAGCGCTTGTAGGTAAACCAGTGGCTAGATCAAAGGGTCCCACGCCATGCCATTTTTCATAAGGTCCTTCGGCAATCTTGTAGCCCTTGCCCTTAGTGGTTTGGGCGTGGATTAACAAGGGTCCCTTGGTTTCTTTAGCCAATTTAAGGGCTTGGATAATGGCTTCTATGTCATGCCCATCTATGGGACCCATGTAGCTAATCCCCAACTCCTCAAATAAAATCCCGGGGGTGATGAGTTTGAAAGATTCTTCAAAGCGGTTTGCCAAATAGCTCACCCCCTCAGGCATGGATTTTAAAATCGCCTTGATCTTATCGCGCAGGGACTGGTAAAGAGGTCCTGCCATAAGTTGGGATAGGGCATTGCTGATCGCCCCAATGGGCTTGGCAATGCTCATTTCATTGTCGTTGAGTAAAATCACTAGGGGGTATTTGCGATCCCCCAATTCGTTCAAGGCTTCATAAGCCAAGCCCGCGCTCAAACTCCCATCCCCCACCACTGCTACAGGCACATCGCCAATCCCTTTAAGCGCGTAGGCTTTAGCCACCCCCACCCCCACAGAGAGTGCCGTCGAGCTATGTCCGGCTACAAAGTAGTCATAAACCGACTCGCTAGGGCAACAAAACCCGCTCAAGCCACCAAGCTGGCGCAGGGTGCAAAAGGTTTCAAAACGCCCTGTTAAGAGTTTGTGCGCGTAGGCTTGGTGGCTGGTGTCAAAGATCAAGGGATGCTTATTCTTATCAAAGACACTGTGCAAACCCACGATCAACTCAATAGCCCCTAAAGACGAGCTCAAATGCCCACCCTTAGCGCTCACAACCTCCAAAATCCTTTCTCTTAGTAGCGCGCAAACTTTCTGTAAATGCGCGCTTGTCTGCCCGTAAACTTCCAACTCCCTGAGCGCTTCCATCTTATACCTTCAAATTGTCTAAGACACTCTCTTTGAGATTCTTGTAACGGGACATCAAACTCCCATCAATATTGCCATGGCTACTACTGATTAACACCCCACCCTTAGCGATGGCATCATTGGGTTCTAGCTTGATTTTAGGCATGTCTTTGAGGTGTTGGGATAAAAAGGGGTAGTCTAGGGTATTGACTTTCACGCAAATGTCAGTCGCGTCCATGATATTTTGCAAGAGTTGTTTAGCTAGGGCTAGAGCGACTTCTTGGCTCTTTTCCTCTACTTCTTTGATAATGACTTCTTTAGCGATCTCCACAGCGATGCTACTGAGCTCCTTTTCTAAGGTTTCTAAATGGGCTTGGGATTGTTGCATCTGCTGGTCGATCGCGCTTAGAGATTGCAAGAGATGCTTTTTTTCTGCATCCACGCTCGCGCTCAGATCGTTGCGGGCTTTTTCCTCACCCTCTTTAAAGCCCAATTTATAGCTATCCTCGCGGGCTTGTTGCAAAAGGGTTTGGTTTTCTTCTTGGCTTTTTTCAAATTGCATTTGCAACTTAGCCAAGTGGCTAGAGAGCTCATCGGTCTTTTTCAATAAGCATTCGATCAATTCGTTTTCTAGCTGGATCGAACGGGTCAAGACAGGTTCGGGGGGTTCAGGCTGGGGGGCGCGTTGGGGGGCAGGCTTTTCAGGTTCGGGCTCAGGGGCTAAATCGGCGATGGACTTGAATTCATAGCGCGCGATGGTGTGCTTGCTAAGATCGTCCTTAGCGATCAAATTCTCTTCGCCAAAATTATTCAACGATGTCTTCCTCACCGCCCATTTGGATCACGCCTTTTTCGGCTAAGGATTGCACGATCTCAATGATCTTACGCTGGGCGGATTCCACATCCTTGATTTTAACCGCGCCCAAATAAGCCATCTCTTCGATGAATTGTTCGCTAGCCCGGCTACTCATGTTGCTTAGGAATTTGGCTTTGAGCTCCTCCGTAGAGGTTTTGAGCGCTAAGGTGAGGTCTTTTTTGTCGGCAACCTTGAGGATTTCACGGATCGCAAAATTATCCAAGCCAGAGATGTCTTCAAAAGTAAACATCATCTCTTTGATGTCATTAGCCAATTTGGCATCAATGTTTTCAATGCGCGCTAGAGTGGTTTTAGCCGCTTTTTGCCCCAATCTGTTGAAAATTTCAGCCACCGCGCGCAAACCTCCCACCTCCACTTTGTAGCTAGTGAGGGCTTCTAATTTGTTCTCTAACACTGTGGAAACGCGTTTGACCACTTGGGGGGAAATATCCCCCAAACTCGCCATTCTAATGCTCACCTCCGCTTTCATGTCATCAGGGAAGAAACTCAAGGTTTCAGCCGCATTGGGGGATTCCATGTGGGCTAGAATCAAGGCGATGGTCTGAGGGTGTTCGTTGATGATGAAGTCGGCAAGCTGTTGGGGCTTAATACGCCCCAAGTAGGCGAAATTCTTTTGGGTTTGTAAAGAACGGCTGAGTTTTTCTAAAATCACCTTGGCTTGCTCGGGACCCAAGGCTTTGACTAAGAGCTCACGCGCGTATTCCAACCCCCCGCTATTGATGTATTGGTTAGATTGCAAGATCGCAAAAAATTCCTCGAGCACCGCCGCCCCCACAGCCTTATCCGTCCCGTCTAATTGCACGATCTGCTTGCTAATCTCGGTGATCGAATCCACATCTAAATGGCGCAAAATGCCCGCTGTGGCTTCCTCCCCCACTTGCATGAGTAAGATCGCCAACTTTTCAGACATGGTAAATTCGTCTAGTTGGGTTTTTTGTCTAGGAGTTAGCTTTGCCATCTAGTTTCCTTTCGTGCTCGTGATCGCCACCTCATCCTTGATGAGTAATTTAAACAAAGAAGCCACCTCTTCAGGTTTTTCCTTGAGTGCACCCCGCACCCTCTCTAGCATAATATCATACTTCACATCTTCTTCATCAAAGCTCGCGCTCAAGCCCAATTGATCTTCCACCTTTTTACGCATTTCTCCAAACCGATCCACTTCCTCATCATCGTCCTCATCTACGGCAAAAAGCGATTGCACTTGTTCCTCCTCATCGGGGTGGATTTCTAGCATGCGCTGGCTGAAAGGGGTGATGACTTTCTTGTAAAACACATAGAGCACCAAAGCGATGATGAGGTATTTAAAGAGTGAAGAGAAAGGTCCTAAATAGCGTTCGGCGGTGTGGACGAATTTCTCATAAGCGGTCATAGGCAAGTACTTGGTGGCTTTGGCGTTAAATTCAAAATTGCTCACCGCCACCGCATCGCCACGATTTTGGTTATAGCCTATGGCTTGCTTGACTAGCGCGTTGATCTTGTCCATCTCCTCTGCGCTCAAGGGGATATACTCAATGCTTTCTACCCCATCTTTATCCACCTTCTTGTAACGCCCATCTACCACCACCGCCGCGTTCAAGCGCGTCAACACCCCAAATTCTCCCTTGATCTCGCTAATCGTCTTGCCAACCTCGTAATTAGTGGTGTTGGTGGATTTTTCGTATTTCTCTCTGAGCTGATCGTTAGCCAAACCCTGAACAGGTCCGATATTGCTCACCACCCCGGGCACCCCCCCCACTTGCTTTTTAGGGTAGCCCTCCCTTTTTTCCTCCATGTTCTGTTCGCTACGCACGACATTGTTAGGATCAAAGGTTTCTTTGGTGCTTTTCTTTTGGCTAAAGTCAAATTCCGCGCTCACCTTAGCCACCACCTTATCGCGCCCCCCCACAATGGGTGTAAGGATATTGGTGATCTTGTTTTCTAATAGGTTTTCAAAATTCTGTTTGTAGTGTAATTGGGCTTGGGCTAACTCACGCGTGCTGTCCAATTCATTATCCTCGCCCAAAGGTTCGCCATTTTCATTGACTAATTTGACATTTTCCGGAGTGAGTTTAGGCACGGACGCGGCAATCAAGTTCTTGATCCCCACAATCTGTTTGGGCAATAAACGCATGTTGGGCTTGATTTTGAGCATCACCGAGGCACTAGGGGGGATCTCCTTACTCACAAAGACGCTATCTTTAGGGATGGCAATGTGCACATCAGCCCTATCTATAGGCGTGAGGCTTTCAATAGTGCGACTCAACTCTCCCTCAGTGGCGCGCACATACTTGATATTTTGATCAAAATCAGTCGCCCCAAAATCCTTGGTGTCAAAGATTTCATAACCCACCTTGCTGGTTTTAGGAATCCCTTGAGAGGCTAGGGCGATTCGTTCCTCATAAATGCGATCTTTGGGGATGAGGATTGTATCGTCTTTGGGAATCTTGTAGGGGATTTGCTTTTGTTGCAAATACTGCAACACCAACGCGTTATCGCTATTGTCCATGCCCTCAAAGAGCACCCCATAGTCTGAAAGCGCGTCTTTGCCCCGTGTGGGGTAGACAAGCAAGAAGATCAAAAAAGCCACCACCAGCACAAAAGCACTCACAATGGTGATCTTTTGGGCTTTATTGAGCCTTGAAAAGAGATCTATGATCTGTTGGAATAAACCTTTAAAATCCACGCGCTACCCCACTCATCTAGGATTTTTCAGCCATCCCACATACAGCCCCATAGACCAACAAGCCCACGCCATGCCCATCAAAAACCCCCCCAACACATCGCTAGGGTAATGCACCCCTAAATACACTCTTGTATACATCATCAGCCAAATCCACAACAATAAAATCAACCCCCAAGCCCACTTAGTGCGCGCAGGGCTAGAACCCATACACACCAGCACCAACAATGAGCCATAAAACAAACTCGCCGCTAAGGCATGCCCGCTAGGGTAGCTAAAGCCATGCGCCAAAGCCACCTCCCCATTCGTGCTAGGTCTAGGGCGCGCGATCCACAATTTCAAAGCCTTTAGCGCGCTCTCGCCCAACACAATGCTCAAGAAAAACCCCAAGCCCAACACCTTATTTTTTTTGACAAAAATATAAAAAAACCCCACCAACGCGGCTAGGCTTAGAGTGAACTTAGACTTGGCAAAAAAAGTTATGGTGTCCACGAACTTGACATAAGAGCTTTGCGCTACAGGAATGGGGTAGGCGCGCGTCCAAGCGATCACCACTTGGTCCAAATGCCCCACCCACTCTTGGTGTGTTTTGACACAAAACACCTCTAGGGCAAACAACACCCACAGCACACCCCCCAATAGCCATATAAAACCCACCCATCTACGCATGGTAGGCGATACTCTAGGCGCGTTACTCACCAGATGCTTATAGGGACTCCCCATTGACTTTGCTCCATTGATATTGTAAGCCCAACAATGCGCCAATGATAGCCAAAAAATGATAAAAAGTAAGCATAAATAGCCTATGGTTACCTACCTTAACGGATTTTAGAATATAATAACCCAAATCCACATTAAGGAGATCCTCATGGCAAATCAGCCCTATGATGACGCACAAGACACCACTAGACGCGAATTTTTAAAATCCGTAGCGATCACTTCAGCCTTAGGTAGCGCAGGGCTACTCACCCCCCCAAGTCTAGCCGCTAAAGCCCAGCACGCCCAAGCGGATTGGAAATGGGACAAGGCGGTGTGTCGTTTCTGTGGCACGGGTTGTGGGATCATGGTTGCCACCAAAGACGACAAAATTGTCGCCACAAAGGGCGATCCACTCGCCCCTGTCAACCGGGGTTTGAACTGCATCAAAGGCTACTTCAACGCCAAGATCATGTATGGGGCGGATCGTTTGGTGCAACCCTTGCTCAGAGTCAATGAACGAGGAGAATTTGACAAAAAGGGCAAGTTCCAGCAGGTCTCTTGGCAAAGAGCCTTTGATGAAATGGAAAAGCAATTCAAAAAGTATTACCAAGAGCTAGGCGTAACCGGGGTGGGGATTTTTGGGAGCGGGCAATACACGATCCAAGAGGGTTATGCAGCCAGCAAACTCATCAAAGCCGGCTTTAGGAGCAATAATATCGATCCCAACGCGCGCCATTGCATGGCTAGTGCGGTGGCTGGTTTTATGCAAACCTTTGGGATTGATGAGCCTAGCGGGTGTTATGACGATATAGAGGCTACGGACACCATCATCACTTGGGGGGCTAATATGGCTGAAATGCACCCCATTTTATGGTCTAGGGTGAGCGATCACAAATTGAATAATCCAGACAAGGTCAAAGTGGTCAACCTCACCACCTTTTCCAACCGCACCTCTAGCGTGGCAGATATGGAAATCATCTTCACCCCCAACACCGATCTAGCCATTTGGAATTACATCGCTAGAGAGATCGTCTACAACCACCCTGAGGCTATCGATCGCGACTTCATTGACAAGCACATCGTTTTTGCCACCGGGTATGCCGATATTGGCTATGGCATGCGCGAAGATCCCAGCCACCATGGCTTTAGACCCAGCGAAAAGGACACAGTCGCCAAACAGCGCGCCATCACTTTGGACGCGCAAGAAGCCACCGCGCTCAAGCACTTAGGGCTTAAGGCCGGTGATGTCTTAAAAATGCAACACAGCCACCAAGCGGGCAAACACTGGGAGATCACCTTCGCCCAATTCAAACAAGCCCTAGAACCCTACACTTTAGAGTATGTGGCGCAGGTAGCTAAGGGCGATGCGCACGAATCCCTAGAGAGTTTCAAACACAAATTGCAAAAACTTGCCAAACTTTACATAGAAAAGGATCGCAAGGTGGTGAGTTTTTGGACAATGGGCTTTAACCAACACACCAGAGGCTCATGGGTCAACGAACAGGCTTATATGGTGCATTTTTTACTAGGCAAGCAAGCCAAACCCGGAAGTGGGGCGTTTTCTCTCACCGGGCAACCTAGCGCGTGCGGAACAGCTAGAGAGGTGGGCACTTTTGCCCACCGCCTGCCTGCTGACATGGTGGTTACCAACCCTCAACATGTCAAAATTGCCGAGAAACTTTGGCATGTGCCCCATGGCACTATCAACCCCAAACCCGGCTACCACTTCGTGGCAATGATGCGCGCGCTAGAAGATGGCAAGGTCAAGTTCATTTGGGTGCAAGTGAATAACCCTTGGCAAAACACCGCCAATGCCAACCACTGGATCAAAGCCGCTAGAGAGATGGATAACTTTATCGTGGTGAGCGATTGCTATCCGGGTATTAGCGCTAAAGTGGCGGATTTGATCTTGCCCAGCGCGATGATTTATGAAAAATGGGGAGCTTATGGGAATGCTGAGCGGCGATCCCAGCACTGGAAACAACAAGTAACCCCTGTGGGGCATGCCATGAGCGACACTTGGCAGATCTTTGAATTTGCCAAACGCTTCAAGCTCAAAGATGTGTGGAAGGAACAAAGAGTCGATGACAAACTCACTCTGCCCAATGTGCTAGATCAAGCGCGCAAAATGGGCTATAAAGACAGCGACACCCTCTATGAGGTGTTGTTTGCCAATAGACATGCCAAACGCTATAAAAGCACTGATCCTATTGCCAAAGGCGCGCCCAATTCAGACATGTGGGGGGACAAGCGCGAGGTGGTGGGTAGCGATGGCAAAGTCTTTAAAGGTTATGGTTTCTTTTTGCAAAAATACCTCTGGGAGGAATACCGCAAATTTGGTATCGGGCATGGGCATGACTTGGCGTATTTTGATGATTACCACCATGTCAGGGGCTTGAGATGGCCTGTTGTCAATGGCAAAGAAACCCGCTGGCGTTTCAACACGCGTTACGACCATTACGCCAAAAAAGCCGCTCCTGATAGCGATTTTGCCTTTTATGGCAAGGCGATGAAGACGCTTGTCAGCGGGGATCTCAAAGCCCCCACCACCACCACGCCCAAGAGTCTAGAAAACAAGGCGAAGATTTTCTTTAGACCCTTTATGAAAGCCCCTGAACGCCCCGATCGAGATTACCCTTTCTGGCTAGCCACCGGGCGGGTGTTAGAGCACTGGCATAGCGGGACGATGACGATGCGCGTGCCTGAACTCTTTAGGGCGGTGCCTGAAGCTCTCTGCTACATGCATGAAAAAGACGGGGAGAAGTTGGGCGTAAACCAAGGCGATGCGGTGTGGATCGAGTCGCGCCGGGGCAAAGTCAAGGCGCGCGTGGATATGCGCGGGCGCAACACCCCCCCTGTGGGGTTAGTCTATGTGCCTTGGTTTGATGAAAATGTCTTCATCAATAAGGTTTGCCTAGATGCCACCTGCCCTATTTCCAAGCAGACCGACTACAAAAAGTGCGCGGTGAAGATCACCAAAGTTTAGGGCATGCAACGGCGCGCTTTTTTGCAAAAGGCGATCGGGGGGGCGTGTTTGTGCGCGGGGGGTGGGTTTTTCTTAGCCACCTTGCTCAAAGCTAAACGCGCCTACGCCCTTAGACCCCGGGGGCGCAAGATGAGGCGCGTTTTTTAGGCGCGTGCGTGCGTTGCGGGCTATGTGTGCGTGCCTGCCCTTATGACACGCTCAAATTAGCCAGCTTGCTAGACTCTCCTAAAGTGGGCACTCCTTTTTTCCAAGCGCGCCAAGTGCCCTGCTATCTCTGCCCAGATATTCCCTGTATTAAAGCCTGCCCCACAGACGCGCTAGATCACAAACACCTCAAACCCGATCAGGGCATAACTTCTCTCAAAATGGGGATCGCGGTGGTGGATTCACATTCTTGTGTGGCGTTTTGGGGGGTGCGTTGCGATGTGTGTTACCGGGTGTGTCCCTTGATGGACAAGGCGATCAAACTAGAACTCAAACACGATGATCGCACCAATAAACACGCCTACATGTTGCCCGTGGTGGAGCCTAGCGTGTGTGTGGGCTGTGGGTTGTGCGAGCGCGCGTGCATCACTCAAGAACCCGCCATTAGAGTGTTGCCCAGCGCGTTTGTGAGTGGCAAAGCTGATTCGCACTATCTCAAAATGGGCGCGCCCCTCCTGCTAGCCCCTCTACCCCACAAACTCCCCATAAGGACAACCCGATGGACTATCTCAACCAAGGCGATCTCTAATGCGCTATCTTGTGTCTAGGCGTATAGCCCAAGCGGGGATTTTGGCTCTGTTTGCATGGAGTGGGGCGCATGCGTTTTTAAGAGGCAATTTGAGCGCGTCCGTGCTCTTGGATCATGTGCCCTTGAGCGATCCTTTTGCGGTGCTACAGGTTTACTTGGCTAGCTTAACTTGGAGTGGGGAAGCCCTGCTAGGCGCGCTCATCATTTTAGGAGTCTATGGCTTATTTTTGGGGCGCGCCTTTTGCGCGTGGGTGTGCCCGATTAATCCCATCGTGGATGGCGCGGCATGGGTGCGCCACAAGCTCCGCCTCACGCGCGCCTATTTGCAGATGCCTAAAGCCACGCGCTATGTCTTGCTGGCTTTGAGCTTGATCCTCTCCTTTGTTTTGTCCCTGCCCGCCTTTGAGAGTGTGTCTTATATTGGGATCGTGCAAAGAGGGATCATCTTTGGCACTAGCGCGTGGGTGGGGGTGGCTTTATGGCTCTTTTGTGTGGATAGCTTGGTGGGGGATAAGCTCATCTGCGCGCATTTATGCCCTTTGGGAGCGTTTTACGCGCTAGTGGGGCGTTACGCGCTTTTAAAAGTGCAACACCACGCCACGCGTTGCACGCGCTGTAACCTGTGCTTTGAGGTGTGCCCGGAAGTGCAGGTGTTATGGATGGTGGGTTTAAAGAGCGCGGCTGTCAATTCTGGAGAGTGCACGCGCTGTGGGCGTTGCATTGAGGTGTGTGCCGATGACGCGCTTGGCTTTAGTCTCTTGGATATTAAGGGGAGTTTTGGCGCAGGACAAATTAAAGATAAAGGATTGTGATGTGGTGTTTAGGCATTGAGAATAAGGATAATGGGGGTATGGACGCGCTTGAGGGAGTGCTATGCCGTTATGGGTTTTCTAAATTAATTGGGGGGGTGTATATCTTGCACCCCATCTACGCCAATGCCTTAGCCCAAATTTGCGCCTGCTTGCATGAGATCAAGACGAGCTATGAGGGCAGACTAGAGATCAGGAGCTTTAAGATCAGCGAATTGAGCGATTTAGGGGATTATTTGGGCGCGCCTAAGAGCGCACCTAGTAAGCCCAAGAGCGCCTATATTCCTCCAAAAAGCACCTACGATCACATCGGGGAGAAGACCATCGCGCTAGAACAAACCATTTTTAAAGATTACGATTCTAAAGACTTGGAAAACGCCTACTTTCTTTACACCGATGCGGGGATTAGAGAGGATGAAGTGATGTGCGGGTTTTGCCTCTATGTGTTTAAAGATGGGTATTTTGAAGAGATCAACCGCTACAAATGCCCCCTACACTCTAGCCTCAATGAGAGTTTTAGGGCTGAAAAACAAGCCATTGTAACAGGCATGAAACACCTGCAAGCCATGCTGAGAACCCATAGATTGGAGTCTGGCTACAAGCTCTTTGTCATCGGGGATAACCAAGCGGTGATCAACAATTACCGCTTGAAAAGTGAGGGTTTCGTGTTAGAATGCGATTTTACGGACATAGAATACAAATGGTGTCGGCGCAATGAAGACGGGTGCAATAAAGTCGTAGATGCCATTGTCAATTTGCGCGCCTAGTGGCATGCGCTTTTATAACCTAGCGCACAAGCTTTTTGGTAGTGTTGGTTGGCTTTTTGTAAGTCATAGGGGGCTCCTTGGGCGCGCCTATAAGCCTCCCCTATTTCGTAATAACTCTGCGCGTTCCCCATTTGCGCGCCCTTTTGGTAATACTCTAGGGCTAACTTGGCATCTTTATTGAGTAACCAGCCATTGTAATAGAGCCCATGTTGGTAAATAAAGCCCAGCTTGGCGTAAGCGCTTGCGTCCCCATTTTTACCCTCTTCTTGGTAAAGAGCGATGGCTTGTTGGTAGCGCGCGCTAATTTGCGATCTATCTTCGCTGACACCCTGAATCTTATGGCGCAAAATCAAGGTGGCTAAGTGGTAAGCCCCATCTGCGCTTTTCAAATCTGTAGCCTTCTGGTAATACTCAAAAGCCTTTGCGTAATCCTGTGCTACCCCCTGCCCTCTTTCATACATCTGTGCCAAGCGCAAAAACGCGCGTCCATCGCCTTGTTGTCCGGCCTCTAAATAGCACTTGATCGCCTCTTGGTAGTAGGCGCGCGCCTGCTGGTAATTTAAGGGCGCGCCCTTGCCTTCAAAATACATAGAACCTAGTTGTTGCCACGCGCGCCCATCGCCCTTTTTACCCGCTTTGTGGAGATACTCTAGGGCTTTTGGGTAATCCTGCGCTACGCCCTGTCCCTTAGCATACATCATCCCCAATCTAAAATCTCTAGCCTGTCCCATTTTGGCAGCTTTTTGGTAATACTCCAGAGCCTTGGGGTAATTTTGTTCCACCCCTTGGTTTTCATTGTAATACATGTCCGCTATGGCGTTAAACCCGCGCCCATCGCCTAATTTGGCGGCTTTTTCAAAGGCTTGCATCGCCTTGTTGAAGTCCAAAGCCACCCCCTGCCCCTTGGCATAACCCTCCCCTAGGCGCATGTAGTCCTGCGCTTGTGTGGGCGTAGTGGTTATGCTCTTGGGAGAGTGTGAAGGTTTTTGGGGTTCGTGTCTGAGCTCCATCGCTTTTTTAAAATACGCGCGCGCCTTTTGGGAATCTTGTTTCACCCCCGCCCCAATGAGATACATGTTTGCCAAACCTCTATACCCCTCTGCGCTCCCCAAATTTGCAGCCTCTTGATAATACTCTAGGGCTTTAGAATAGTGGCGATCTCTATAAGCCTTCTTAGCCTCAGCCAAATAGGCATCTACCCCCTCTAGCGCGCCTAATACGCCCACACCTAGCACAATACCCCCAATCCACAACGCCATACGCATTTTCGCTCCTCATTAAAAATCCTAACCTATTCTAGCATAAAGCATGTGCTATAATGATCGCCATTTTCTAAAAAGGAGTATGGTATGTTGTTGCGTCCTCTAATGGTTTTGTGTGTATTGAGCGCGCTCTTGATGGGAAAAACTTACCAAATTGACAAAGCCCATAGCCGGGTTGGTTTTAAGATCAAACATCTCAAAATTAGCTATGTGATGGGGGATTTCAAGGATTACAGCGCGTTAATTGACTTCGATCCAGCCAGCCACATCTTTAAAAAATTAGAAGCCACGATCAAAGCCACTTCTGTAGACACCAATAACAAAAACAGGGACGATCACCTGCGCTCTGATGACTTTTTCAAAACGGGCACACACCCTAATATCACCTTTGTGATGCAAAAGTATGAAAAAGTGGACAAGGAAAAGGGGCGCGTGGTGGGCGTGTTAAACATCGCTGGAGTGGCTAAAAAAGTGGTGCTAAAAAGCCAAATTGGGGGGGTAGCTAAGATCAATGGCACAGAAAAACTTGGGTTTTCTCTAAGCGGTCAGATCAAGCGATCGGATTTCAAATTCGCCCCTGACATGTCCACTCTCAAAATAGGCGATGTGGTGACTCTCAATATTGAAGTGGAAGCTGCCCAAAAATAACGAGGTTGGTTTTTGCAACTCAATGCCGAACAACAAGAAGCCCTGCAAGCCCCCTTGGGGTATAACTTGGTGATTGCCTCTGCGGGCACAGGCAAAACCTCCACCATCATAGGGCGCATCTTACACCTCTTAGAACAAGGGGTGCGCCCCCAAGAGATTTTGCTTTTGACTTTCACTAATAAAGCCAGCTTAGAGATGAAGGCGCGCTTGGCTAATTACACTCCGCATGCCCAATCAATCCAAGCGGGCACTTTCCACGCGATTGCTTATCGCCACCTCAAAGAGATTTACCCGCATTTGGGCTTGAAGCAACCCAAGGAATTAGCCCTCTTGCTTAAAGGTGTGTTAGAGAGCACCCCGGTCGCTCTTACAGAGCAACTCTATAGCCCCGGGCATCTCTACGATTTGTATTCTCTTTACACCAACGCGCAAAGCCCAGAGAGTTTTGGGGAGTGGTTGGGTGCGCGCGCGCCCAAGCAAGAACCCTACGCGCTGATCTATGAAGAGATTCTAGAGCGTTTCAACGCTCTGAAACAAGAACACCAATATGTGGATTACAACGATCTGCTCTTGCTCTACCGCCAAGACATCGCCCCCACCCAACGCTTTGTGGAAGTGCTCTGCGATGAATACCAAGACACAAACCCCCTGCAAGATTCCATCCTAGACGCGCTCAAGCCCCCTAGCCTCTTTTGTGTGGGCGATTACGATCAAAGTATTTACGCTTTCAATGGGGCGGACATTTCTATCATCGGCAATTTCACGCGCAAACACCCCCATGCGCGCGTCTTCACCCTCAAGAAAAATTACCGCTCCTCCCAAGCAATTTTAGAATTAGCCAGCCGGGTTATCGCCCACAACCCGCGCCTCTACCCCAAAAGCCTAGAAGTGCTCAAAACCACTAGCCCCTCCTTACCCACCCTGCTAGAATACGACGAATTATTAGCCCAATATCAAGGAATCGCGCGCCATATCGCGCGCAACAAGGGAGGGTGGGAGGAAGTGGCAGTGCTCTTTAGGAATAACGCGAGCGCAGATGGTTGTGAGGCATCTTTGCGCCAGCTGGGCATCCCTTCTAAACGCAAGGGGAGTTTGAGCTTCTTTGAGAGTAAGGAGGTCAAATTAGCCCTAGATGTGTGCGCATTTTTAAGCCACCCTAAGGACATGGTCGCCACGATAGAAATTTTTAACCACGCTCCGGGGGTGGGCGTGGCTTTGGCTAAGGAGTTTTACCATGCCTTGCAAACTTTGGGCGATGGGGATAGTTTAAAGGGCTTGCTCAACCCTAATGCCCAAAAGCCTTTCCAAAATCCCCAAATGGGCTTGTTTGCAGCGCAATTTAGCGCAGAAAATAGCGCGCGTTTTGATGTGCCTGTGGCTTTTAAAACCCATGCTCTCTTAAGCCACCCTAAGATCACTCCCCCCATAGCGCGTTTTTTGGGCGCGTTCTTTGATCTTTGTGGGCGCGCGCGCGCCTTTAAGCCTAGCCAAAGCATTGCCCACATTGCTGCGTCCATGTGGTGGGAAGAGATTGTAGAAAAGTTAAGTGCCCAACGCGTTAAGAATAAAGATGGGAGTGTGGATTCCCAGCGCGCCCAAGAGGCTAGGCTCAGGATTCAAGAAAAAATCGCTCTGCTAGAAAATTTAGCCAAACCCTACCACACCCTCAAGGACTTTATGAACGCGATGATCCTAGGGGCTAGAGAGGCTTCCAGCGGAGAGGGGGTGCATTTGCTCAGCGTGCATGCCAGCAAGGGGTTAGAATTTAAAGAAGTGTATGTGATCGACTTGATGCAGGGGCGTTTCCCCAACACCAAGCTAGCCAAACAGAGCGGGAGCTTGGAGGAGGAGAGGCGGTTATTCTATGTTGCCACCACGCGGGCTAAAGATCACCTCTATCTCTCCTATGCCAAGCAAGATAGACAAAGACGCATCGATTATGAGCCCTCTTGTTTTTTGCAAGAGGCCGGACTCATCGCGCCTAAATCTTAACGCCTAGTTAGAATAATTTCTATACAATGCCAAAGGTGATTTTAAATAAAGGATTGGATATGGGAGATTTACTCAGCCGTAGGGTAGCAGCCACACCCAAGGGAATTGGCATTGTGTGCGATTGGTTTGTGCAGGAGGCGCATAACGCCACGATTAAAAGCACGGACGGACGCACTTTTATAGATTTTGCGGCCGGTATTGCGGTGCTCAATGTGGGGCACAGACACCCGCGCGTAATTGAGGCGGTTAAAAAACAGCTGGATTTATTCACCCACACCGCCTACCAAGTCAGCCCCTATGAGAGTTATGTTACATTAGCCGAAAAAATCAACGATCTAGCCCCCATTGAGGGGGCTAAAAAGACATGCTTTTTTACCACCGGAGGGGAGGCAACAGAAAACGCCATCAAGATCGCCAAAGCGCACACCAAGCGTTATGGCGTGATCGCCTTTGGGGGGTCTTTCCATGGGCGCACTGCAATGGCGGTGAGCATGACAGGCAAGGTTACCCCCTATAAAGCCGAGCTAGGCGTGGGTAATCCGGGGGTTTACCACGCCTATTACCCCAACGCCTTGCATGGGGTGAGCACACAAGATGCCCTGAGGAGTTTAGAGCACATTTGTAAGGCTTCTATTTCCCCTTTAGATGTAGCGGCTATCATCTTTGAGCCCGTGCAGGGTGAGGGAGGGTTTAACCCCGCCCCCCCTGACTTTATAGAGGGGTTGCGCGCCTTTTGTAACACGCATGGGATTGTCTTGATCGCTGATGAAGTGCAAACCGGCTTTGCGCGCACGGGCAAGACTTTTGCAATGGAGCATTTTAACACAGATGTGGACATCATTTGCATGGCTAAGAGTTTGGGGGGGGGATTTCCTATCTCTGGGATCGTGGGCAAGGCGCAGATCATGGACGCGCCTAGCCCGGGGGGATTGGGGGGGACTTACGCGGGCAACCCCTTAGCTGTCATAGCTGCTCTAGAGGTGCTAGAGATCATCAAAGAAGAAAAGCTCAATCAAAGAGCCCAACAGCTAGGCGCGCAACTCAAAGCGACTCTTCAAGAACTCAAAGAACAAGAACGCCTCAAGGAGATCGCCCAAGTGCGTGCGCTAGGTTCAATGGTGGCTGTGGAGTTTTTCAAGGACAACCACCCCAGCCCAGAGTTGACAAAGGCTGTGCAAAAAGAGGCGATGGATCAAGGGCTCTTGTTATTGACTTGCGGGAGTTATGGGAATGTGATTCGTTTTCTCTACCCCCTAACCATCCCCCAAGAACAATTTGATCGTGCCTTAAATATCATCACCCAATCCATTAGAAAGGTCATGGCATGAATTTTCAACTGTTAGATCACCCCTTTGTGAGCCAACGCCCCAAAGAGGGTTTTATCCCCGTGCTCAATCCGGCCACTCTACAAGAGATCGCCTATGTTAAAAGTGTGAATCAAGAGGAATTAGAGCAAATTATCGCCCAATCTGAGCGCGCCCAAAAGGCGTGGGCTAGCAAGTTAGCCCTAGAGAGAGCCAATATTTTACTCAAGTGGCGGGAGTTGTTGCTAGAGCACCTTGAGGATTTGGCGCGTATTCTTACTCAGGAAATGGGTAAGCCTCTCAAAGAAGCCCGCTCAGAGATTGTCTATGGGGCTAATTATCTGCGCTGGTTTGCCGAGGAAGCGCGGCGTGTGGAGGGGGATATTCTGCCTAGCGTGGTGCTTAACCAAAAAATCTTGGTGCTCAAACAGCCCATCGGGGTGTGTGGGGCGATCACCCCTTGGAATTTTCCCAGTGGCATGATCGCGCGCAAAGCCGCTCCTGCTTTGGCTTGTGGGTGTTCTATGGTTGTTAAACCGGCCACACAAACCCCATTAAGTGCCTATGCCTTGATGTTATTAGCCCATAAGGCGGGCGTGCCTGAGGGGGTGTTTAGCGTGGTGAGTGGGAAGGCGAGCCTCATCTCTAAAGTGCTGTGTGAGAGTGAGGCAGTGCGTAAAATCAGCTTCACGGGTTCTACTCAAGTGGGGCGTGTTTTAATGGCGCAAAGCGCTCAGAGCATTAAAAAACTCTCTTTAGAGTTGGGGGGCAATGCGCCCTTTATCGTCTTTGAGGACGCTAATTTAGAGCAAGCTATAGAAGGGATTTTACTCTCTAAATTCCGCAATAGCGGGCAGACTTGTGTGTGCGCCAACCGCATTTATGTGCAAAAAGGCGTGTATGAGAAAGTAGCCCACATGCTTAAAGCCAAAGTGGAGGGCTTGAAACTGGGTAATGGTCTAGAAGCCCACACCACCCAAGGTCCCCTTATTGATCTCAAAGCGGTAGAAAAGGTGCAAGAGCACATTAGCGATGCCACTGCTAAAGGCGCGCACATTCTTAGTGGGGGTAAACCTAGCGCGCTAGGAGCCAGCTTTTTTGAACCCACGATTCTAACCGGGGTGAATCAGAGCATGCTGGTGGCTAAAGAGGAAACTTTTGGTCCCCTAGCTCCCTTATTTAGTTTTGAGAGTGAGGAGGAGGTGGTCGCTAAGGCTAACGACACACAATACGGTTTAGCGGCTTATTTTTACACCCAAAATCTCGCGCGCGTCTTTAGAGTGGGTGAAGCCTTAGAATACGGCATGGTAGGGGTAAACTCCGGGCATGTATCCACAGAAACCGCGCCCTTTGGAGGGGTCAAGCAAAGCGGGCTAGGCAGAGAAGGCTCTAAATATGGTCTAGAGGATTATTTAGAGATCAAATACCTATGCGTCAATCTCAAAGAATAAGAGATGAGAGTTGGAGAACCCTAGATTGTGGGTTTTAGCCAGATCCCCAGTGTTGTTTTAAGCGCACGCATGCGCTGTGTTGGAGAGGGGTTTTAAATTTTGTGTTAAGTTTATTCCCAATGCACTCTCCAAGCCACGCTAGAATCTACACAAGAAGGGGCGTAGTGGCTTGTTTGTGCTAGAATGCCCGCAGGCTGGCTTTAAAATTCTCAACCATTACGATCGCTAGCCACTTTGGGCTTTAAAAGTTTAATCTACTATAAAGGAGAGTCCATGGCCTATCTAATCCAAACAGACGCTTTTAATGTCAAACCCACCCCCTATTCCCCACGCCTTTTGCAAGTAACTCTGTCCCAAGATACCATTGAAACCTTTCTCAAATCTGTTGAGGTTTACCCTGTGCAGGCTTTGGAGTATAAGTCTTTCTTGCGCTTCAGGGTGGCACAGATGTTGGACGCGCTTTGCGATCACCAGCTCAAACCCTTTTTGGAAAAAGCCCTAGGGGATCGCCAAACCGGAGCCCTATTAGTCGACCCTCAGGGCGTAAACCGCGCCGAACAGGGCGATGAAATGGTGAAGATCGCCACCGCGTTCGTGCATTTGATTGGGCGTTCTAACTTTGATCTAATGACCGGGCAGTTTTATGCACGCTGGGCGGTGCTCAATACCGACAATTCGGATAGCTACCTACGCAAACCAGACAAGCCCCTAGAGCTCCACAACGATGGCACCTTTGTCAATGAGGTTACCGACTATGTGCTGATGTATAAGATCGATGAGCAAAACATGGAGGGGGGCGATTCGCAACTTCTGCACCTTGATGATTGGGAGGAGCTAGACAAGTTTTACAACCACCACATGGCTAAAAGGGTGATGCGTTGGTCAGCTCCCCCTAGCAAAAATGTTACCAGCGATGTTTATCACCCGGTGTTTGAGGCGGACAGCCAAGCTAAACCCGTGATGCTTTACATTGACCAATTCGCCCAACCCAAGGATTATGAAGAGGGCGTGTATCTAGCCGATTTGGGCGATTCGCTAGAGAACTCTAAAGCCAAGCTCTCTTTTCCCGTGCCCGTAGGGCAGTTCTTGCTCATCAACAATCTCTTTTGGTTGCACGGGCGCGATAAATTCCAACCCCACAAGAATTTACGCCGCGAATTGATGCGTCAAAGGGGGTATTTCTCTTTTAGCACCAACCCTTTCAGCCGTTACAAAGACTTCAAACACTTCTAAATGGCGCGCATTTACGATTGTGTCGTGGTGGGAGGGGGGATTTTAGGGCACTCAGTGGCGATGCAATTGTTGCAAAAGTATCCAGATTTCAAGGTGGCGTTGTTAGAAAAAGAGGCTAGGAGTGCCTTGCACCAAACCGGGCGCAATAGCGGGGTGATTCACGCGGGCGTGTATTATACCCCGGGCACCCTCAAGGCGCGTTTTTGTTATGAGGGCAATAAAGCCACTAAGGCGTTTTGTAAGGATAATGGGATCGCTTATGAGGAGTGCGGCAAGTTATTGGTCGCTAGCGATGAATTAGAATTAGAGCGCATGCAAGCCCTTTTGGAGCGCACAAAGCAGAATGGTTTAGAGCGTATCTGCTTGGACGCTAAAGAGCTCCAAGAAATGGAAGCCAATATCACGGGTTTAGCCGGGATCTTCTTCCCCACTAGCGCGATCGTAAGCTACCCTGAGATCACCCAAGCGCTGGGCGCGCGTTTCCAACAACAGGGCGGGGAGATTGTCTACAATGCCAAGGTGTTTGCTTTGTGCGAACACGCTAGAGGAGTGAAGATCGAAACCACTAGCGGGGTGTTTGAGTGCAATTATCTCATCACCTGTGCGGGTTTGCATGCAGATAGATTGGTCAAAATGTTAGGGATTGTCCCGGATTTTACCATCTGCCCCTTTAGAGGAGAGTATTTCAAGCTTGCCCCACGCCATAACCACATTGTCAAGCATCTCATCTACCCCATTCCTGATCCTAGCATGCCTTTTTTAGGAGTGCATTTGACGCGCATGATCGATGGGAGCGTGAGCGTGGGACCTAATGCCGTGCTTGCCTTCAAAAGAGAGGGCTATTTGAAAAGCGATGTGAATTGGCAGGACATCAAAGAAATGATCGCCCACAAGGGGGTAAGAAGAGTGATTGCCAGATACTTTAAACCCGGGTTAGCCGAGTTCAAACACTCTTTTGCAAAAGAGTTACCTAGCCTTAGTGCAAAAGTATTGCCCTAGCTTGCGCCTAGAGGATCTAAGCCCCCACCCGGCCGGGGTGCGCGCCCAAGCGATCAGCGCGCAAGGGGAGCTCATAGAGGATTTTCTCTTTTGCAACACGCCTAGAACCCTCAATGTGTGCAACGCGCCCAGCCCAGCGGCCACTTCAGCCCTGCCCATAGGGGGCTACATTTTGCAACAATTAGAGAAAATCTTACAATGAGGCGCGCGTTTTTGACGAATTTTAGCAAAATGCGCTAGAATATCCTAACCTTGCTTTGAAGGGATGTTGTGGAAAAATTCGTGGATCGCAATTACTTTTTGGTAACCAAGACAAATACAAAGGGGGTCATCACTTATGCCAACAAGCCCTTTATAGACATTGTGGGGGGCAATGGGGAAAGGGATTTGCTACACAAGCCCCATAGTGTGGTGCGCCACCCGGACATGCCAAAGTTGATCTTCAAGATGATGTGGTCGACGATCAAGCAAAAACAAGAGATCTTCGCCTATGTCAAGAATAAAACCTTTGATGGGGATTTTTATTGGGTTTTTGCCAATGTAACCGCCTCTGTGGACGCTAATGGCATGGTGGTGGGCTACTACTCTGTGCGGCGCGCGCCCAATAGGAAAGCCGTTAGCATTGTCAGCGGGTTATACCAAAAGCTCCTAGAGGCAGAGAAGCGTGGAGGTATACAAGCCAGCACCATGCTCTTAGAAGAAACCCTCCAAGCTGAGGGTTACACTTATGACGCTTGGGTCAATAAACTACAAAGACTATAAGGATCGCGCATGCTAGGTTGGTTGACAAAGGGTAAGGATGACCTATTGCAAAAAATTGCGGAGTTTGTGGGGGCTGTGCGGGATGGGCATTTAGAGCACCGCATCATCGAGATCGATGAAAAAAGCCCTTATGCTGGCATCGCGCACGGTTTAAATGATCTTTTAGATCAGATCGAATCGGTTTTTAGGGAAATGGACGCGTGCGTGAAAGCCGCCTATGAGGGCAAGGATTACCGCAATATCTTCCATGAGGGCTATAGGGGGGTGTTTAAGCAATACGCCGTGCATGTGGATAAGAGCGTGGAGGGGATCGTGGTGGCTAATAACTCTGAGATCGTCTTTAGACTTGCGGAGATGGACGGGGGCGCGCGCGGGATTAGAGATGTGCTAGCCGATTTAGACGCTCGAGTCAAGCAATGCGCGCACAATAAGGAGTTGATGCAATCCATTGAGGACGACTCCCTGAGCACCCAAGATCAAATTGAAGCCATCCATAAGGATTTGTTGCATTTCAATGATAATTGTAACAATGTCAATGTGGTGATGGACGACTTGCGCAATAAAATGGATTTTGTCATGCAAGTTACCAATGTCATTAGCGACATCGCCGATCAAACTAACTTACTCTCTTTGAACGCCGCCATTGAAGCAGCTAGAAGCGGGGAGCATGGGAGGGGCTTTGCGGTGGTAGCCGATGAAATCCGCAAATTAGCCGAGAAAGTAACTAAAGAAGTCAGCAGTATTAAAGCCAGCTTTAGCCACTTCCAAGAGGACATCATCAAACTAGGTAAAGAGTTTGGGGAAGTGAGTTCCCTGAGTGGGGAAATTCAGGGGCATTTTGAAGAGTTTTTGAAGATTTTGAATTTGTTTGTGAGCAATAGCCACAAGAGTTCGGACAGCTCCAAAGAATTAGAAACGGGCTTGGAACATCTCAAACGCCGCATCGAATGGATTGTTTTGAAAATGAATCTTTACAGAGGTGTGGTAACCAATAAGGCGACCAATTTAGAATTAGACAAGGCAGTCGGACCAGAGAGTTTAGCGTTGATCCAAGAAGTGCTAGATCACATCAAGGGGCATTACAACGCTGAAGAAGTAGAAGCGATGGTGGCGCGTTTGGGTAGTTTAGATGCCACAGAAGTCCCTTGAGAAAAGAAAAAGGTTTAATAATGGTGTATGTGAAACTAGCTTTAGGGGTGGTGTTGGCTTTGGGGGTGTTTATAGGCGGGTTGGTCTTTGAGCGTTTTGTCTTAGGTAAGCACACAAGGGGACAAGCCACCCAAGTGATCCTAGAGCTCAAGGAAAGCCAGCAGGCTGTGCCTGAAACCTACAGCGCGCACTTGATCTTTAGTAGCGGTAACGCCTTGTTGAACACGCCAGATTTGAGTGCCGCCCAAGAGGAGAGCATTAAAGAGGCTTTTGCCCAGATCAATCTTTTAGCTAGAAAGAATCAGGTTTGCCAAGAAGCCACCTACAGCCTGCGCCCCAATTACAGCTTTGTGGAGCACAAGCAAACCCTCACGGGGCATAGACTTTATGCGAGCATGGTGTGCACCTTTGGGGTGGCTAAGATGGGTGCTTACGAGCAATTACGCGATAAGGTCGCCAAGATCGCCGCAGACAACGCCTTCTTTGTGCTAAACACCCCCGCTTTGCACCTGCATGCCAATAGCAAGGATCGCCTGCGCTTACAAGACGCTTTGCTAGCCCAAGCCCAAGCCCAGAGCGCGCTCTTTGCCAAGACTCTCAGCAAGCAGTGCTATATCAAAAACCTCAGTTTTTACACCAATGAAGACAATTTTACCCGCTTTGCCAACGCCCATGAAAGCGCGCCCCGCCACATGCAATTAAACCTAAACGCCCGCCTTACCCTGCGCTGTCTGTAGGGCTAATGGCATGGATCTGCAACACCTGCGCCCCAAAGGATAATCCCACTGCTAGCACCTTAAAGCGCGGTGTAGTGGAGCGCGTGGCTATAAGCAGTGGAGCTTACCTTTTTAAGCGTGTCCTAAGTTATCCTAAGTGGGTGGGTTCTCCCCTTGGGGTGGTTTGCGTTAGGTTAGGAAATCTACTTGGGAAAGGTTTCTCATGATTGAGGTTTCTGTAGCCCGCCAGTTTGGCGACACACAGGTAGCACTCCCTGAAAATACGGAGTTCGTAGCGACCGCTGTTATGGACAATGCCTTGAGTTTGGTTAATAGCATTGACCAAGCTCAACGCAAAGCTTGTTAGCCATTATGGCAAGAGTCAAGAGGAGGTTAATCACCTTTGTTCTCTTTATAAAGGTTGGTTGGCTTTGCAAATTTGTTATCCGGATGTGGATTTTGCGCCCAATGAAAAGTTGGATGAATATTGGCACATGCATATCCTAGACACGCGCGCTTACACCCAAGATTGTCTTTTCCTCTTTGGGGAGTATTTGCACCACTACCCTTATTTTGGGCTTGAGGGCGATGCGGATGATTTGGAACGGGCGTTTGAGAGAACCCGCAAGTTTTATGCGCACCACTTTGGAGAATCCTTAGTTGGCAACCCGGGTCCTTGCAACCCTGCAAAATGTAAATAGCCTTTATGGGGGGAGGGGGCGTATTTCTCATTTGGTGATCCCATCTTTGATCAAATCCAACACCACGCACCCGCCCGGTCGCCCTTATCGCAAGCTTTTTTGTAATATGCGCGTGCCTTTTGTTTATCCTGAGGTGCGCCTTGACCTTTATCTAACATGTCCCCTAATTTAAAAAAAGCTTGCGCATAACCCAACTTAGCGGCTTGTTGGTAGTAGTGCCATGCCTGTTTGTAATCTTGCGCCACGCCCTGTCCCTTATCATACATCTTTCCTAAACCATAATAAGCCGCATTGTATCCCATTTTTGCCGCCTTTTTAAGGATTTGCAACGCCTTATCATAATCCTTAGCGCGTTTGTAGATCATAGCGATATTGTAATAAGCCATCATATTCCCCAAATCCGCGGCTTGTTGGTAGTAGTGCATGGCTTTTTGCGCGTCTCTAGGGACACCCTGCCCCACATCATGCATATAGCCTAGTAGCAAATACACTTTAGCTACAGCGTCTTTGTCCGGCAATTTGGTGGCTTTTTGCAAATAGATCAGGGCGTTTTTATAATCTTTAGTTTCTCTATAGAGCAGAGCTATGTTAAAGCACGCTTTTAAATTCCCTAAATCTGCTACCTTTTTATAGTAATGTATGGCTTTTTGTGGGTCTTTGGGGATGTGGAAGGTGGGTGTGCGCACCTCTAGAGAATACAAATACCCTAACGCGCCATAAGCCTCCATATTCCCCAAATCCGCCGCCTTTTGTAAGTAGTCTATAGCTTTTTTATAATCGCTTTGTGTAAGTGTATTACTGGTCATCGCTTTTTGTAAGTAGTCTATGGCTTTTTGGTAATCGTTTTGTGCAAGTGCCTTATTAGCCATTTCTAGCGCATGCGCGCCCTTATCTTGGGCAACGCACAGGCTCATTAGAAGAGAGGCGATGCACAATAACTTTTTCATAGCCACATTTAAGCACAATATGTGCCCTACACCAACGCGCATTAGCATTTACCTTAATTTGCCTATTTTAATTACAATAGCATTTTTACTAGGAGTCTTTGTTGGGCTTGTTCAATAACCTGAAACTACAAAGCAAGATCATTTTGATCATTTCCATCCCAATGGTTGCCCTGTTGTCTTTCATGTTTTGGCAGTTGCGCAACACCTATGACTCCTTAGCGCGCAATAAGGATCTAGCGCGCCAGATTGAGGTGTCTAAATATCTTTCCGCATTGGTGCATGAAATGCAAAAAGAGCGCGGGATGAGCGCAGGTTTTCTCTCCAGCAATGGAGTGCAATTTGCTAAGGAATTACTGGTCCAAAGACGCAACACAGACACCAAGCTAAAAGAGCTCAAAAGTGTTTTAGCCTCTATAGCGCATTTGGACGCTAGTTATAAACAGGCTTTGCAAAGAGGGCTTGCCTCTTTGGACAACTTGTCCCAAGTGCGCAACGCGATGGAATCTAAGGACAAAAAAGCCCTTGTCAATAGCACGGTTAGCTACTTCACTACAAGCATCGATCTCTTCTTAGATAGCGTGCTGCAATCCATCAACATCATCCCCAACCCTAAAATCTCTGACGCTGTGATGGGCTATATTAGTTTTCTCTACGCCAAAGAGATGTCCGGGCTAGAGCGCGCCACGGCGAATCGAATCTTCATTGCCAACGCCCCAGCCGATCCCAATTACACTAAATTCATCGCTTTAGTGGCTAAACAAGAGATCTTTGAAAAATATTTTCTATCCTTTGGGGACGCCAAAAGCGTGGCGTTATTCAAGCAAGTTTCTAAGGATTCTAGCTTTCAAGATGTCCAAGCCATGCGCGCAAGATTGAGAGAAAAATACCTTGTGGGCGATTTTGGCATCAACCCCACCATTTGGTTTGACACCATCACAAGAAAGATCAATTTACTCAAACAGGTTGAAGATGGCATCAGCGCGGATATCACAAAGCTAACTGAGGTTGAAATCACAAAGAACACCCATTATTTTGCATTTCTGACGATCTGTGAAGTATTGCTCGTTGTCGTAACCACCATTTTATCCCTCTTAGTGGTGCGCAATATTTTTAAGAGATTGCAAAAGGTCAACAAGGCACTAGAACACATCGTAAATCATAAGACCTTCACAGATGAGATCATCATTGCAGCCCATGACGAAATAGGTTTGATGACAAAGTCGGTGAATGTTTTCATTGAATACATGCGCGATACCTTGCAAAAAATCTTTAAGGAGGTGCAAAACAATACGGCTATCTCCCAATCTTTAAGCACCATCTCTATAGATTTAGACTCCAACTCCAAGCAAATCAAGCAAATCAGCCATAGCAACACGGATTTAAGCCACTCTAGCCGCCAAATACTAGATGAAAGCATGGCGCTCTCTATTTCTACCAGAGAGCTTTTAGAGGGTGTGCTTAAAAATGTTTCTGAAACCAAGGCGGCGGTGGGCGTGATTGATGAATATGTCCAGCGCAATAAAGCCAGCGAAGAAAATGACGCTTTAGAAATGCAATCCCTATCCACAGAGGCACAGAATATCCAAAGCGTCTTAGATGCGATCACAGAGATTGCTGATCAAACCAATTTATTAGCCTTGAACGCCGCCATTGAAGCGGCACGGGCGGGCGAACATGGCAGGGGCTTTGCGGTGGTTGCCGATGAAGTGCGCGCTTTAGCAGAGCGCACCCAAAGAAATATCACAGAGAGCGAAGCCACCATTAAGCACATCTTAGAAACCATCGCCAAGATGAACCAAGAAAGAAAAGACAATCTAGTATTAATGCAAGCCCTATCCCAGCACTCCAGCCAAATGCAAGAGCATATGAATCATCTCTCTAGTGTGATTGTGAGCGCGGTGGATCAATCTCTGATCAATCTTAACAATACCCATAAAATCAACGAGCACACCACAAGCATCCTTGAAAATGGGGATAAAATCGCTATCTGTGTGCAGGATTTATTAAAGATCAACGATTCTATGCAAAAATCCTCTAACGAACTCAACCAACAAACCATCGATTTAAACGACTTTTTGCGTATGTTTAAAGTCTAATTACGCGCCCACTCTTAATTTTTTCAAGTTTTAGTGTTCATAGGGCTTTGGTGTGCGCCAAACACCGCTTTAGGATCAAGCGCTAGTAGAATGTATTTCTGTGGGCTAGTTAAACATCATGGCTACCCAAACCCCATTTGGAGTTACTTTTATGGGTTTAACAACACATAGTATAATTTCTAAATCTCAATTTGAAAGTGA
Source organism: Helicobacter sp. L8 (assembly GCF_003660355.1). Classification (NCBI taxonomy): domain Bacteria; kingdom Pseudomonadati; phylum Campylobacterota; class Epsilonproteobacteria; order Campylobacterales; family Helicobacteraceae; genus Helicobacter; species Helicobacter sp. L8. The sequence continues at coordinate 82,178 of NZ_QXQR01000004.1, read as the reverse complement.
GAGTGTTATGAAAAAATTATTGGGTAGTTTGTTATTGTCTTTGAGCATGGCGCATGGGGTCAATTTTACCCTCAATCAGTCCCTGCCAGATGTAGTGGTGCAAGATAAAGGTGAGTTGATCTTGAATGGAGATTCTATCCAATACAGGGTGTGGGCTAGTAAAAATTTACCCGGTAAAGTGCGTATCTTACAACACATCGCCGGGCGCAAGAGTGTCAAGGCAAAGAATCAGCCCCTAATGGATAAAATTGTCGCCCAGCATTTTGATGAGAATAAATACCAAACCACTAATATCATTAATGTAGATGATGCCATCATGGGCACAGGGCTTTTTGTGCGCGGAGAAACCAAAAAGGCTAAGAGGCAACACCCTAAGAGTCAAGTGGTGATGGACAATGAGGGGGTGGTACAAAAAGCTTGGGATTTGAAAAAACAAGAAAGCTTAGTGGTGGTACTAGACAAAGCGGGTAAAGTGCACTTTATGCATGAGGGCAAGCTAAGTGATGCTCAAATCCAAGAAGTGATTGACTTGGCTAAAAAATTACAGCAAGAATAGGGATTTCTTTGGGGGCTATTTTGAAGTCCAACATGTAGCTGGTTTTCAAAGCTATTCATTGGTAATCTGTGCTGTTACTGTTTTTCTAATGCGCAAGTCTTGCTTTGGAGATGCATGCTGTGCGCTTTGCGTATTTTCCACTATCCCCAACCAATCTCTCACAACGAGGGGGTTGAGGAATATAAGGGAAAAGGCGCATGCACACAGGAGTTTGGGGGTGGTTTAGTTGGTATGGCTTTGTAACCCTTCAACGCTTAAAGCGTTTTGCAAAAGCGAGCCTACTCACTACGGGATAAAAGAATGGATGGGATCCGCTTTTCTTTTTAGCTTGACATCGCGTATTGTCATGCTTAATCCTATTCTCCTACTTTGAATACTCCTCCATAGCTAAAATTAGGGGCTTTACGGCACGGTTGGTAATGTTTTTGGTGGTCTAAATTGTGGGCAATAGCTTTGGTATACCCTTCGCTCACGCGTCTGTTTTCATGCCTGCCTTAAGCAAAAGAACACCAGTATTGTTGTTACTCTCTTTGCATGGGGTTATCTTTGGGCCACATGGGAGGCTTGTGATCTAGTCCATTAGTTGTCTCTATGCCATTTAAAATAACATCATTGTCCTTGATCTCAAATCTAAACCATTCTGCCTTCCACACTTCATTATACTCCTTAGAATACACCCCCTTACCTATGAATAAAGTAGGCACATTCCCTACCTTAGCAATGGTGAATACATCGGGTTCTTTTAGAGTTTTGGGGATGTCCTCAAGGATTTTATACTGGTGTTTGTAAGTGTTGCTAAGATCAAACAAGCCCTGTTCTACAAAATTTTTCATATTCTGGTGGGTGAGCTTGATATTAAACTGCTTAGCCCCCAACTGGCTGGCAATCTCCTTATTTCGTAATTGCCCCAAAGTGAGCGCAAAAGCAGGATTGAGATGTGGCCATTGGTAATTAGCTGTAATGCCCTTTACTAACGCCACAAAGACATTATCTCTGCCATGCATCATATGTGTTAGTAAGGTTTTTTCCCCCATAGAGCGTCCATAATAGCAGAGTCTATGTGTTGAGTTCTTTTACCTCTGCTATACATTTTAGGCTGGTGTAACCTAGGCACGCCTTCTTTGGTGGAGACTCTTTTTCTAAATTTCGCTCTAGCCTCTTTTTCTTTTTCTTCCAGTGTTTTAAGGGGGCTTGTGCTATTCTTCACCTCCCCTTTAGGGCTAGAGTATCCCATGCCCTTGTTAAGCTGCGCTTGGTCGGACAACTGCGCAGAAGGGGTTCTAACCCTGTATGCTGTAATAACCCATGTATTCTCCCCTTTCTTATCCCAACCTTTGGACAAACCTACCTTAAACTCTCCAAAGTCATTATATAGATGGATTGTCTTAACGCCATCCTTATCCTTAATTTCTCCTTGCTCTATGATCTGCGTGATGCCATTGATGAGTTTATCCTGTGTGCTTGCCCCTTTAAAGCTCTCAAAGTCGCTCGCGTGTTTCTCTAAAATCTTGCTTAAGCCATAGGGCTTAAGGGTTTTGCCATTAACATCTTTCAAGCCTTTTAAATCCTGCGCGTTTGCTCCCCACACCAAATCAATATGCCCCAACCCCTCCCTATAAAACGCCCCAGCTACTTGCCCTCTTTGCTCTTTTAAGAGCTTTTCTACAGCTTGCGCCCCCTTGCCCTCAAACTCGCTAAAATTCTCTCCAAAAGCGGGATTAGGTTAAATATTGCTAATGGGACTATGCGTAGAATCTTCCACAACCTTAAACTCCTCTAGTATCCATCGTCTAGGCTGGCTAGGGTCGTTGTTATTGCTCCACTCAATGCGGGCGTTAAAATCCCATGTTTTGTTGTTGTAGGTGTCTCTCAAGCTTAGAGTAATGCCATCTTTGCCTTTAGTGATGTCGCCCTCTTTAATCACCTTGTCTAAATAGGTGGCAATGTGGTTATTGCGCCATTTTTTAAAGTCCCTCTTGGCTTGTTCCCCTGCTAGCCTGCCCACAGGTGTTAAAAATGCTTCTGGCTGGTTTTTAAAGGTCTCTAACCCTTTGGCTTGTGTAGCAATACGCCCTACATCTTTATACACCTCCCCGCCGTGTTGGGTGTAAATATCAATGCTCCCTAGCTCTTTATGGTAGTAAGCGGGGGCAACTTGCCCATTTCTTTGCGTGCGCTCATACATCAAGCCTAGCAGTGCGTCCTTGCCCTTGCCCCTTAACCCATTGTGGTTTTGCCCAAAGCTCTTATTAATGGGCAACTTAGTGTCCACTCTGGGCAACTCTTCTAGCCCCTCTAGGCTTTGGGGTTGTTTGTAATCTTTGGGTTTGGCTTTTTTGATGGGGGGTTTAGAGGCTTCTTGCTCTTGTTGGCGCACTTGGTCTCTAGCCTCGTATATATCCATTTGCTCGCGATTAATTTGTCGGCGACTCTTAGCTTTAATGCCATTGCCAAGCTTGGTGGCTTTTGTTTCTATAGTCTCTAATTGTAGGGGCGTGAGGACTTCAAAATATTTACTACTGAGACTATTCTCTACCCTAAAGCAATAAATCTTATCCTCAATGCGTTTGACAAGATATAAACAAAATTCATCTTGAAATAGCGCATCTGGGTGCTCTAAAGTGCTTTTCAATTGGGCTTCTAATCCATAGGGGATGCCAAAGCCAAAATCCGCGCTTTTCATGCTAAAGGGTCTTTCTTGGGTGCTCTCTATGGCTTCTAGGGCTTGCTTGTCCATAGGGGGTTTAAAAGGCTCTTGGGGGTTTTCAATGCTAAAGAGTTTCTTTAGCTCCTCTTGTTGATCTTGGTAAGTGCGTATCTTGGGTTCTTGCTCTTTGTCTTTAAGGGGGGTTGTGCTATCTTGTGTTTTAGCATCGGCTAAAGGAGTCTTTTTAGCCCCCTCTTGGGTGCTAGGCAAGTCTGTACTACGCTTAGCAATGCTCTCTTTCTTTTCAAATGCTGTTAATACCCAATTCTCAGCCTTGCCCTCAAAGTCTTTTCTAATGCTCGCCTTGTAAGTGCTATCTTCTAGTTGGTAGCGGTTAGGGGTTTCTTTAACTATGGGCAAGGTTTGTACCAACTCCTCTAACTTATCCAAAACTTCAGGGTGGTATTTGGCAATCTTGCTTAACCCCCATCCATCGCTTTTGCCACTGCCTACCTCGCCCCAAGGTAGGGTAATATACCCCAACCCCTCTTTATAAAACGCCCCTGCTACTTGCCCGCGTTTTTCTTTTAAAAGCTTTTTAACCGCCTCTGCGCCTTTACCCTCAAACTCTGCAAAGTTCTCCCCAAAAGCGGGATTGGCTTCAATTTTAAGCGGGGTTGTGCTATCTTTAACAACACTATCTAAAGGCTTGTCAATGGATTCATCAATCCCCTTACCCCCACTTAAAGATGTGGATTTTTGGTTTAATTTTGAATCTAAGCGGTTATATGCGTTGCCGGATGCTGAAGTCCCCGGGTTTGAATTTGACTTTTCTAAGGGCTCTTGGACTTCTTTTAAGTCTGTGCCTGATTTTTTTGCTAACACAGACCTTGTAGATGACGCTTGTGGCGAAGTGAGTTTAAACGAAGTGAGCAAGCTAATATCTAAGTCCGACTCTTGAGCGATCGCTTTCATCTTGCGTCTGAGTTCTTAAGTGGTTTCCATGAAAAAAATTATCATCAATGCACACCCTTTAATGGGGAAATGGACAGGCGTTGAAGTGTATATTTTGGCTTTGATCCAAGCCTTAGAAAAACATTTTGCGCACCAAGAAGTAGAAATCGTGTTGTTTGCCTACGATAAACTTTATTCCAGTCTTGAAGAACTATTAAAATTCCGTTCTCTCTCTCTCTCTGATAACTCACAACCACTAAAATCACACCCCAAAACTTTTCTCCAACGCCTTAAAAGCATCACCCCAAATAAAATCTATCTCTACTTTAAAACTAAATCAAGGCGTTTTTTAGCGCATTGCACCACCTTTGGTTTGCTTGGAGATTTTATTTTGTTCGTCAAATACCGCTTTTTGTGGAATCGCAACAAAACTTTAAGAAGTAAATCCTTTGATCTATGCATTGAAGCAGGGTGGCCTATTTATTACATCCATCCTCTTAATGCTAAGAAAACCTTAGTCTGTATCCATGATTTACCCTTGTGTGATCCTCAAAGTTGGTTTTTGTCAAAGGATAGCATAGCCCTTTGGAAACACTACATCTATCCTAAAATGGCGACTTGCACGCAAGCCATTTGTTTTTGTAAATGTGTCAAATTTGATATTCTTAAAACTTTTCACTTTTCTTCTGAGTGTGTGCATGTGATTTACCACGGGTTACGCACATACCGCGTTGGAGCTTGTGAGAGTTTGCCCTCCAACTTAGGGGAGTTTATTTTAGCAGTCGGGCAAGCCAATTCGCCCACTTCTGGGGTGTAATACGCCCCACGCATGGTGTGATAAAGGTTATCCAAATCAGCCACTTGATGGATTACAAATTTTCCATTTTTCAGGATTTTGGGCTTGTATTTTTGGGCATATTTTAAGTAGGCATCCCGTTTGCGTGGATCGCCCCCTCTTTTAAAAATATCCAAACACCCACTTTGGAGCAAAAAATCCATTCTAGCCAGTTTTATCTTAGGTAGGTTCGCTTGAATCTCCCCTAAATTAATCGCTACATGCAAATATTGGTAGCTTGAATCCTCTGTAATGGCTTGGAGTTTTTGTCGCATCTTTTGGACTTTATTTTCAAATAAGTAGGGAAAGACCCGATCTAAATCCTCAATTTTTTTTAAAATAAAGCTTCCCATCTTTTTGCCGCCAAAACACATCGGTCCGATCTTGAATGACCAACATGGGCTTATTTTCAATGTGTGACTTATTATCCACAAAATAGAGAAAGCTTTTTCTAACGATAGAGCCTTGTCTAATCGCTTGGAAGTATAATTTAATACCATCCTCTTCTGCGGCACGCACAAATAGCACTTTTGCTAAACCTTCTTGGTTTTTGTCATTGTTCTCTAAAATATCCATGCGAATGGTGTTGCTGTGAGAGGTGTCGCCACTTATAATCAGTTCATAATCTTTAAGGTCTTGGGGAGATACTTGGATAGAAAATAGCTCACCTCTCTCCAAATTTTTTCCATGTTCTCTATCATAGCTATAATCTCTCTTTAAAGAGGTTTCAGCGGCTTTAAAATCCCATATCCCCTTTAAAGGCTGGTTACTGATACAATAGACTTTCCCTTGTATCTGACAATAGAGCACACATCACTCCTTTTCTTTATCTAAAAAGACAAAGTCATTGAGTCTAATTAATTCTTTATATTGCATGGTTGTTTTAAGCTTTCTCTTTGAGATCAAAAATACCTTAAACTTTGCATAAGTGCCTTGCCCTTGTAGCTTATTGGAGTCAATGGATATTTCATAAAAGTGGTAGCCAAAAAACAAAAGATAGGGGTTAAAATAGGAAAATTTGCCCTTGAGGATTAAAAGATAAATGAGCGCAAACACCACGATAAATATTAGGCAATTCTCCAAACTGACCGCGATCACAAAATAGGCAATATACACAGGAATGTATTTAGGCTCGGCGACTTCGACCATCTCCACAGCGCGCATTTCATCGGAGGGCGGGATATGTTTTTCAACAAGGCGCATGTAAAGCCAAGACAACAGAGCGCAAACAAGTCCCCCTAGCAAAACAGAGGCAAGTTCTAAGAGCGTAAAAGTCGCGTTGTGCAAACAAAAAATGATTCCTGCAGGCGTGAGCGCTATGAGCACATAGACAAAGTAAAACAAGGATAAAAATACTCTCACGCCTCTATGCTCTCAATCATGCAAAATACACTGATACATCTAACATGTGGAGATTTAAGGCGCACATAAAACCTCTAAAACTAACAGATTGTGGCGATGTATGCGCCTAGCTTGTTCTTAGCTTTGTTGGTGAAAAAACTAACCCTATGCGCTTGGTGGTGTGGGGGATGTTGTGCTATGTGGGGGCGAGTGTTATCGCGCTTTATAGTGTTAGTTTTTTAGCCTTTTGGCTTTGTTTGGTGTTGGTGGGAGTGGGTTGGGCACTTGTTCATGTTTGTAGGCTTTTTCAAAAACTTTTGCAAGGCTTTTAAACTCGTTTCCACTTAAACAGGTGATGATTTTGATCGCGTGCGCGCATTCATCGCTAGCATAATCAAAGAGAAATAATTTCACCTGCGCGTTGGGTAATTTAATGGTTTCTAGCAACATGCTATAGGTCAAGAGAGACCCACCTAAAAGAGGTGAAGGCATATTTTAGTTGCATAATAGGCAATGCAAGAGAAGAAGTAAGCCACTGCCGTTGTAAAGACAAAGAGATAGAGCACAAATTTAATCCCCCCTGCCTCTCTCCCAAAGGTAATTGTGGCAGCAAAACAAGGGATGTAAAACATCACAAAGACAATAAAGGCGATAGCAGAGGGCACGCTCACATGGTTTTTGAGCGCGTTGCGAAACGATTTAGACTCTTGGCTAGTGTCTCCTAGAGAGTAGAGCACGCCCAAAGTGGAGACCACCACCTCCTTAGCCATAAAGCCCGTAACTAGAGAAATAGAGAGCCGCCAATCAAAATCCATGGGCTTAAACAAGCCATCAATGCTACGCCCCACACGCCCCACAAAGCTATTTTCTAAGATGTCTTGCTGTTTTTTCTCCTCTAAACTAGCTAGGGCTGTTTGTTTGGCTGTGTCGTCTAATTGGCTAGCTTCAATGCGGGCTTGCTGGGCTTGGTAGCTCTCTAGGGTTTTACTATCTCTAGGGTAGGCAGAGGCAAACCAAATAAAAATCGCGCCGGCTAAAATATAAGTGCCCGCTTTTTTGAGATAAGAGAGCGATTTTGTGTAAATGCTATACCAAATCACTTTGGGACTGGGCATGCGGTATTTGGGCATCTCCATCACAAAGGACTCTTCTTGCCCTTTAAAGACGCTAAGTTTTAAGAATTTTGCCATTAAGAGCGCGACAAGCGCGCCCAAGACATAGATCAAAAAGAGCACTAAGCTAGCGTATTTATCCGGAAAAAACGCCCCCACAAAGAGCACATAAATAGGCAGGCGCGCGCTGCAGCTCATAAAGCCGATCACAAAGAGGGTAATTAATCTTTCATGTTGGTTTTGCAGGGTGCGGGTTGCCATATAAGCGGGCACTGAGCAGCCAAAACCCGTAATCAAGGGGATAAAACTCTTGCCATGCAAGCCAAACTTATGGAAAATCCCATCGAGCAAGAACGCCACGCGACTCATATACCCGGTTGCCTCTAGCAGAGAAATCCCCAAATACAACACCACGATTAAGGGCAGAAATGAAAGCACCGCCCCCACCCCCCCAATGATCCCATCGCCTAACAGTGAGCCAATTTGGGCACTTGGTGCGTGCGCCTTAATCGTGTCGCTTAACAACGCAAATCCATCGTCCACATAGCCCTGCAAGGTGCCCCCCACTAAGAAACTCAAAAAGAAGACCACAAACATGAACGCCAAGAAAATGGGAACGCCATAAATGGGGTGCATTAAATAGCGATCGATGCGTTGGGTGTATCCGGGCGCGTTTGGTGTGTGGCGCGTTACCTTACTGGCTAATTTGTGGCAAAACTCAAAGGTTTCTTCTTTAGATAGAGGGGTGGAAGCCTTAGAAGTTTGGGCGTTGCGGTGCAGGTTGATGAGGCGATCTAAGAGTAAATTGACATTGAAATGTGCGTGCGCGGAGGTGGGGATACATGGCACGCCTAGATTTTTAGAAAGCGTGTCTACATCAATGTGCAAACCCTCTTTTTGGGCTTCATCCCACATATTGAGTGCCATGATCACCTTGTGGGGCGTGTGGAGGAGTTGGGTGCTTAGATTCAAATTGCGCTCTAAATTGGTGCAATCTAGCACATTTAAGATCAAATCAAAGCGTTCGTTCTCTAAAAACTGCCGGCTGACTTTCTCTTCAAGGGTGAAATCATTGAGGGCGTAAATGCCCGGTAAATCCACGATGGTGATTTTAGTGTTGTTATAGGTTGTGCTCACTTGGGTTTTTTCCACTGTAACCCCGGCAAAATTGCCCACTTTTAAATGCGCCCCACTGATCGCATTGATGAGCGAGCTCTTGCCCACATTGGGTTGCCCCACTAATGCCACCACAATTTCTTCCATGGACCAACTCCAAAATTTAATCTTAATTCTAAAAATCAATCGCGGATTATAGCGTGTAAGCCTAAATGTTTTATAAGTCTAAAGATACCCCGCGTTGGCACTGATCAAAGCCTAAATGTGTTAAACTCATTTAAAAAGGGTCTAGAGTGCAACTTGTCCTTCATAGTTTGTCTTATTGTGGTTCTAACGCTCTAAAACCTCTGCACCCATTGAGGGTAGAGAATTTGAGTTTCACGCAACACACCAGCACAGCGTTGATTGGGAGCAATGGGGCGGGTAAATCCACTCTCCTAAGCGCATTATTGGGCTTTCGCCTACTAAACTCTATGATAGCTTGTCAGATGGGCAAAAACAACGCTTGAAGTTGGATTTGAGTTTGGGGCATAACCCCGATCTCTTGATTTTAGATGAGCCCGAATCGAGTTTAGATGAGCCCACCACCCAGCGCGTGGCAGAGAGCATTAGCGCGCGCAATCAAGTTTCAAAGACAACTCTAGTTGCCACACATAACGCGAGTGTGTTAGAGAGTTGTGCGCGGGTTTTGTGCTTGCATCAAGGGCAAGTGATCCAGCATGGCACTTTGGCTGAAGTGATTAAGGCATTATTAGGCGATCTGGCTTTAGAAGTTTCTTATGAAAATGAAGCCGAGTGTGAGAGTATTGCACAAACTCTCAAGGATAAATACCTACTAACAACGCGCCTAGACACCCAGCACGCTGTATTCTTTGGCAACACAGCTCTAAAAGAGTGCCTAGAACTCGAGCCCCTATCACACAAGCGCATGGGGCTTAATTTGCGCCCCACAAAGGCGCAGGATTTGCTTTTGGCTTTAAATCACTGGGGAGCTTAAAGGACAAACATGCACCGTATCTATGCGATCTGTATCTTGGAGTTTAAATCCTATATCACTAACCGGGTTGCCCTTTTTTGGACTCTTGCCTACCCCATTTTGATGTTGGCTTTTTTAATCGGGGTTTTTGAGCATACCTATTCGCCCACTTACCGCTTTGCTAGCACTATCGGGCTAGTGATGCTCACCCTCATCTCCACGGCTATTTTTGGGATAGCCCAAGCCTTGTGTGACTCTAGGGCGTTTAAGGCACTCCTCTTTTACATGGCAACACCGGCAAGTTATTTAGAGATCGCGTTGGCAATTATCTTATCACGCTTAGGCATCGTGTTAGGCTTTAGCGCGCTCTTTATTGTGGGGAGTTTTGGCGTGTTGGGGATTTTGCCCCTTTTGAAGGTAGAGTTATTTTTCTTGGGCTTGTTGGCACTGGGCTTGGCGGGGGTGTTTTGTTCTGGCTTGGCTCTGTTTGTTGTCAAACACTTCAGCAACACCTGGAGCTGTTGCCATCTCCAATGTGTTAAACCTCTACATCATCATGTCCTCTAATGTCTTTGTGCCCTTGCAAAGCCTACCTAGTTGGAGTCAAATTTTCATCACTTCTTCGCCCTTTTATCATCTTAACAACATGCTCATTGCGGTGTTTTCAGGGCAAAATTTAAGCTATGCTCTAGGGGTTTGTGGCGCGCTCTTTGGGTTGGGCGTGTTTTTGATTATCTTAAGTGCCACGCGCGCTTTTCTAGTAAGCACGCCTAAATCGCGTTGAAGGAGAGTAGGGTATGCTCATTTTAAGTGTGCTAGCCGTAGGGATCACCTTTTATTATATTCTCAAGGGCTACCATCCCATTTTTGTATTCTTGTGCGCGGGGTTGATCTTGGTGATTATGGGTTTTTATCTTACGGGTGCTCCTATCCCCAAAAGCCCGCCTGCGCACAATTTCGCCCAAGTGCTTTTAAACGCCTTTGCCTTCATCGCCACCACTTTTAAAACCCAATTAAGCGGGGTGGGGCTCATTATTATGAGTGTTGCCGGTTTTGCTGCCTACATGAAACACATCCACGCCTCGGCTAAACTCGCCTACCTAAGTAACAAACCCCTAAGCAAAATTTCTAATAAATATTTGGTCTTGAGCGGAACTTTTGTCGTGGGGATGGGTTTAAAAATTGTGATCTCAAGTTATACCGGGCTTTTGCTCTTGCTACTTGCCTGCATTTATCCGGTGTTGCTCGCGCTTAAAATCCGCCCCATTAGCGCGGTGTGTGTGCTCTCTTTGATCGCCCTAGATTATGGTCCTAAAGATGGCAACACCATCAACATGGCAGACATGGTGGGGCAGAAAGAAAATATTGTCGGGTTGTTTTTACATTACCAGCTTTGGGTGGTGTTGGCTTACACCCTTGTGATGGCTATCTTGATCCCCTTTTACTTCGTGTGGGTAGATAGGCGCGATCTAGCACGCAACCAGCTTTGTGAGCAAGCCCAAATCCTAGAGATTTCTAACCCTCCCTGCCCTAATTTCTATGTCTTATTCCCGTGGTTGCCCGTGGTTTTGCTCTTTGGGGCGTATTTTGCGGGGGTAAAATTAGATGTGGTGAGCGCGAATTTTATGAGCATCGCCTTTGTCTTTGGGGTGGAGTTTGTGCGCCACAAGGATGCTAGAAAACTAGGAGAGGGCATGGGGGCGATTTTGCGCGCGATGGGGGATATTTTTGTGAGTGTAGTGAGCATCATCATTGCAGCTAGCATCTTTGCTACCGGGCTAAAGAGTTTAGGAGGGATTGGAATTTTAGCCCAAAGTTTAGGGGCATTGCAAGGCTTGGGGGGTTTAATACTCCTTATGGCGCTTTTGGGTTTTATCGTCTATGGTTTTGCTGTGATTATGGGGAGTGGGATTGCTGCATTTAATGCCTTTGGACGGCTTGGTTCTGATATTGCCACTAAAATGGGCATAGAACCCATCCATTTGGTCTTACCCCTAGAGATCGCCTCTTGTTTGGGGCGGGCTAGCTCGCCTATTGCTGGAGGGATTTTAGCCCTAGCTGGTTTTGCTAAAGTTGCGCCCCTAGAGATTATCAAGCGCACCTACCCTTTATTGCTGGTGGGTATGGGGGTTAATATTGGGGTGGGAGTGGGGTTAGCCCACTGGGCGATTTAAGACTTGGCTTTAAAATACTCCACAATCGCTTCTACTTTGTCTGTGTTTTCCCAGCTAAAGCCCTCGCGCCCAAAATGCCCATAAGTGGCAGTTTGGCGATAAATGGGGCGCAATAAGTCTAGACTTTGCATGATCCCCTTGGGTGTGAGCTTGAAAAGAGCGCGCACGCAAGATTCTAGAGCTTCTGGGCTGTGCTTGCTGGTGTTGTGGGTGTTGATATACACCGATACAGGATCGATAATCCCAATGGCATAAGCTAGTTGCACTGTGGCTCTATGGCATACTTTGCTTGCCACCAAGTTTTTAGCGATGTAGCGCGCCATGTAGGCTGCGCTGCGATCCACCTTTGAGGGGTCCTTGCCACTAAATGCCCCGCCCCCATGCGGACAACTCCCCCCATAAGTATCCACGATAATTTTGCGCCCCGTCAAGCCTGCATCGCCCTGCGGACCGCCGATCACAAATTTGCCGGTGGGGTTGATGTGGTAGGTGATATTGTCATTGAGAAACTCTTTAGGCAACACCTTATAGATAATCTCCTCAATCACGGCTTCACGCAGGCGTTTTTGATCGATCTCAGGGGAGTGCTGGGTAGAAACCACAATGGTGTTGATCCCTACAGGCTTATGCCCCTCATATTGGATAGTAACTTGTGCCTTGCCATCAGGGCGCAAAAAAGGCAAAATCGCGCTCTTTCTAGCTTGGGCTAGCGCGCGCGTGATCGCATGGGCTAAATAAATCGCTAAGGGCATGTAAGAGGGGGTTTCATCGCAGGCATAACCAAACATCAAGCCTTGATCGCCTGCCCCCACCTCCCCATCAGCGCGATCCACGCCTTGATTAATGTCTGGGCTTTGCTCGCCAATGCCATTAAGCACAGCCGCACTGCGGTAATCAAAGCCATAGAGCGCATCCGTGTAACCAATGTCGCGCACCACCCCGCGCGCGATCTCTTGCATGGGGGCATAGACGCGGGTTTTAAGCTCGCCAGTGATCACGCAAAACCCATTAGCCAGCAGAGTTTCACACGCCACGCGCGCGTGCGGGTCGCGCTCGATAATGTAATCTAAAATGGCATCACTGATCTGATCTGCCATTTTATCCGGGTGCCCCTCTGTAACCGACTCAGAGGTGAAAAGATAGCGATCCATTAGCTAATTTGTGCTGCCACTTCTGCAGCAAAATCCTCTTGTTTTTTCTCAATGCCCTCACCCACTTCAAAGCGCACAAATGCGCTAATGCTCAAAGTGTCTTGTAGCTCTGCTCCCTTTTCTTGCAACACTTGGGCGATGGTCTTTTTATCATCCATCACAAAAAACTGCCCTAGTAAAGTCAAGCGTTGATCTAAAAGGGTGTTATCCGCAATAAAGCGCTCCATCTTGCCCGGAATGATCTTATCAAAGATTTTTTCGGGTTTGCCTTGATCTCTTAACTCTTGCTTATAGGCTTCCTCTTGCTTGGCTAGAATGTCAGCACTCAGTTCAGCACGGCTTACAAAAGTGGGGATATGTTTAAGAGGCTTGCCCAAGCGTTTAGCCTCCTCATTTTCCTTTTCCAATTCAGCCACTAGGGCTAATTTTTCTTGGGCGATAAACTCGGGGCTAAAGGCGTGGTGATCGAGCACAACCGGTTTCATAGCCGCGGCATGCATAGCAATTTGGCGGGCTAATTCTTTAAGTTTATCTGCATGGGCGGGATTTGTGTGGGCGATTTTAACGATCGCGCCCACGCGGTGGTTGGCGTGCAAATAGCCATTTAGCACTTCATTTTCCTTTGCACTTTCGTGGGCTAAACGCCTCACGACAATATTTTCCCCAATTTTAGCGATCGCGCCGTGTAGGTAACTCTCATAGCTTTGCCCCTCTATCTTGGCTTGATAAAGTGCCTCTACACTCTCTACATGATGATTTTTAGCCACCTCCAAACTCTTAGCCACCAATGCTTTAAAGTGGTCGTTTTTAGCCACAAAGTCCGTTTCGCTATTGATCTCTAGCATAATAGCCTGCGTATTATCCACGCTCAAGGCGATCACGCCCTCACCAGCTATGCGATCGGCTTTTTTCACCGCTTTGCTCAAGCCCTTTTGGCGCAGATGTTCGATGGCTTTTTCTAAATCCCCCGCGCATTCTACCAACGCCTTTTTGCAATCCATCATGGGCGCGTCTGTGATCTCGCGTAATTGCTTGACCTGCGTGGCACTAATTTGACTCATTTTGTTCTCCTTCTTGATACACTTCTTCTAACACCTCTTGGTGCTCCTGCGCGCTCACATGCTCCACTTCTTCAAGGTTTTCTTGAGGTCTGCCCACCAATTCGCGCCCCTCCGTGATCGCCTCTGCCATTTCTTTACAAAAGAGGCGAATCGAGCGAATCGCATCGTCATTGCCCGGGATAGGGTAATCCACCAAATCCGGATCGCAATTAGTATCAAGGGGGGCGACAATGGGGATACCCAAACGGCGCGCCTCCGCCACCGCGATTTTTTCTTTCACCACATCCACGACAAACATCATGTCTGGCATTTGTTTCATGTGGCGCACCCCGCCTAGATACTTTTCAAGTTTCTCTTTCTTGCGCAAGATCATTAATTTCTCTTTTTTAGTGAGCAAATCAATCTGCCCGCTGGTCTCCATGTCTTCCATGATTTCTAGCTTGCGCACAGATTTTCTGATAGTGCTAAAATTGGTGAGCATGCCCCCTAACCAGCGGTAATTCACATAGGGCACATTGACCTGAGTGGCGTATTCTTTGAGCGCATCGCTTGCCTGCTTTTTAGTGCCCACAAACATGATTGTTTTGCCCTCTGCGCTGGCATCGCGCACCACATTATAGGTGTAGCGGAAGTAACGCAGGGTTTTTTGCAGGTCTATAATATGGATGTTCTTGCGCACCCCAAAGATAAAGCGCGCGGTTTTGGGATTCCAACGCCTTGTTTGGTGCCCAAAATGCACCCCACATTCTAATAAATCTTTCATGGTGATCATTCTTTACTCCTTAAAGTTTGCCTCCACGCCCCCTATGCGATCACTTTAAGGCGGGGCGTGTGTGGATTGATGAAAGGCAGGGAGATATTCTAACGCGCTTCAGATAAAGCCAAGTTTAAGAGAGTTAAAAGAGTCCTAGTAATTTAGCCACCCCCAGCAGGAGCAAGGATAGTCCCCAAAGCCAAAGGAAGCTATAGACGATGTGTTTGCCCATAGAGAGTTTGGCAAGCCCTAGACCTAGCCAAAGTGCGGGAGAAAAGGGAGAGATAAAAGTGCCCAAAGTCGCGCCCACAAGCATGGCATACCCCACGCTTTGGGCTTGTGCACCATGCAAAGCCGCTAGGTGCGCTACAATGGGGTAAAGGGTAAAATAATAACTATTGGTGTCTAGTATTAACTTAAAAGGCACGCCCAAGGCGGCAATAATCCAATACAAATGGGGTAAGATAGACGCGGGCAAATAGTCGGTTAAGTGTTTAGCAATGGCTTGCAACATGCCCGACCCGCTCAAAATCCCAATATACATCCCCGCACTCAGCAAGATCAAGACCATAGAAATCGCCTCCGGAGCGCACTGCTTGATTTTCTCCATGCGCGCTTTGGGGTTGGGGTAATTGACGAGCAAGACCACGCAAAGCGCGATCAAAAAGCAGAGTTCGGGGGGTAAAATTTTACACACAACGGCTAACAACGCCAACAACGCCACGCCTAAATTAGCTAAAAAGTGCCTTGTTGCGCCTAAGTCTACACTGGGGGTGTCTTCTGGGTTTTGGGGAGGCGTGTTTCTCAAACGCCTCTGTTCTCTCCAGCCCAAGATCACCGCCAAAAGCAGCGCGCAAACTAGCCCGATGGCTTGCAAGGGCACTAAAGAGGAATACAGCGCGCTCGTTTCTACCCCTAAGACACTTGCTACACGCCCCAAAGGTCCTCCCCAAGGCAAGAGATTAGCCAAACCCGCGCTCATCGCCACCAACAACATCAAAAGATAGGGGTTGAGATTGAGGCGTTTGTAAATGGGCAAGAGAGGGGGGATCACCACTAAAAAAGTGCTCGCTCCCGAGCCATCCAAGTGCGCGAGTGTGGCGATCACACAAGTGCCTACACAAATGGCGATGCTATTCCCTTTAGAGAGCGCGATGATGCCCTTGATCAAGGGGTTAAATAGCCCGACATCATTGAGAATCCCAAAAAAGAGAATAGCAAAGAGGAACATGAGCGCGATATTAAAGACCTTGCCCACCCCCTGTCTAAAATACGCAACCAAAACTTGGGCGTGATCTTGCAAACTATGGACAATGGAATGGGTTTGCAACATCGCTTGTAAGGCGGGTTCAAAGGGGGCTTGGATTTGCAGGGTTTTTAGACCAGCTTGGTAAGCTTGGGTAATTTGTGTGGCGTTGAGTTGCGGGTTTTTCGTCTTGAGTTTGAGGGCTTGGGTGGCTGCGCGCTTAAAGTGCCCAAGCGCATCGCTGGGCAGGGGTGCGGGGGTAACTTGGTTTAAAAAGCGTTGGATATAAGAGTCCTGCAAGAGATAGGCGTAATTACTAGGGACAACTTTAGCCCCAACAAGCCCACTCACTCCCCAAAAACCAAGCAAGCCCACTAAGGGCACAAGAGTCAAAGCGACCATGGGGGATAGGCGTTCGCGCAAGAGCGTGTAGATCAATGTAGCGATGATCACACACGCAAAAAACACCAACATTACAAGGACCTCTAGCGCGCCCCCTTAAGCGGGAGGCACGCGCCATGAAGAATTAAGAGTGGGCGTGGGCGTGGGGATGGCTTGCGTGGGGGTGAGCAGAGTGGGCATGGGGAGCCTTATCCATCGTGTGGGGATTGCCTTGCGCGCCCACATAGGTGATCCTACCATGCGCATCGATGTCATAGGCTTGACCAAAACCTTTCACAAAGCGCCCGCGCACAAACTCAAGCTTGATGAGGTGGAAATCTTGCATGTGGCGGATGGTGTCCAAACCTCTCCCTTTGCCATGCCTAGCTAGAAAATTGTCATACACTCTGTCAAACTCCGCACCCCTTTCTACGAAGTGCACACGGGTTTTATAGCGTAGGCGTTTGCGCAAAATGGGGGACTTCGCGCTGGCTTCATCTTCTAAGAACATGATTTCTACATTCTCAGGATGGGCTTTAAGACTGCTGAAATGCTCAGCCACTTCGCTCACATAAATGTAAAACTGGGTGTGATCGCCTTCTTGGCAAGAGAGCAGGGCACTATAAGAACACACCACTTCATTGTGGGGGTTGAGGCTAGCCACACACACGCTACTAACGCTCTCTCTAAACGCCTCTAAATCCGCGCGCACTTTCTCTAAGTCTGTAGTCTGGGGGACAGATTTACACAGCTCAATAATGGCGTTTTTAATGTCCTCAATCTTAGCCACCTTAGCGGGGTAGTCAATTTTTTGCACTTGCTCCTCTGCTTTGTCTTTGAGTCTGTAGGCGATCTCAATGCATTCGGTGGTGGCGTTTTTCAAGCGCACATCGATCGCGTCCTTGATTTGACCAAATTTGGCAAGCAAACCTTTCATATCCTGCACATGGTTAGCGTTCATGTGATCCAAGATAAACTTTAAATCCATTGGAAAACTCCTATGTCAAATTTTTAAGGCGGTGTATTGTAGCATAATAATCTTAAAATTGCGATCGCTTAGGAGAATATTATGGTGCATGTGATCTTGAGTGGGGGAAGTGGGAAACGCTTATGGCCTTTGAGCCGTAGCGCGTTCCCCAAACAATTCCTTAAGCTTTACCACAACCAGAGTCTATTTGGGCTGGCTTTGCAACGCCTAGCTAGCCCCCAATCGCGCTTTTTAATCGTGTGTAACCAAGCGCATTACTTCCATGCCCTAGAAGAGGTCAGCCAAGCGCATTTGGAATCGCATGCCCGCTTTTTGCTAGAAAGCGCGCCTAAGAACACTATGAACGCGCTCATTTTAGCCAGCCTAGCATGCGCTCCTGAGGAGATCCTCTGCATTAGCCCCACGGATCACCTCATGGATCACAGTGCTTTGCAAAACGCGCTTGCGCAAGCCTTACCCCTAGCCAAACAGGGCAAAATGGTGCTATTTGGGATTGCTAGCGCGCCCAGCAGTGAATACGGTCTCATTGAGTGCGCGCGCTCTGGAGAGATTGTAGGCTTTGTGGAAAAGCCCAGCGGGGCGCAAATTGCCCAATTGCAAGCCCAAGTAGATAGAGAGTTTTTCATCAATAGTGGCATGTTTGTGTTCAAGGCGGGGGCGTTTCTACAAGAGTGCGCCCTGCACGCCCCTGCCATGTTGCAAGCCTGCCAAGAAGTCTATAAACAAGCCAAACGCCTGCCTAATCTGCTCAAGTGTGATGGCATGGAGGCATTGCTAGAAGGGAGTGTGGACATATGCCTGTGGCAAAAATCCCAAAATCTAGCCCTTGTGCCCTTTGAGGGCGCGTGGCGCGATGTGGGGCATTTTTTGAGCTTGAAGCAGAGTTTAAGTGCAGATGAAGAGGGCAATGTCTGCCACCAAGGCGCGCTAGAGAGTCTTGAATCCACGCAA
Organism: Helicobacter sp. L8; assembly: GCF_003660355.1. Classification (NCBI taxonomy): domain Bacteria; kingdom Pseudomonadati; phylum Campylobacterota; class Epsilonproteobacteria; order Campylobacterales; family Helicobacteraceae; genus Helicobacter; species Helicobacter sp. L8. The sequence continues at coordinate 63,935 of NZ_QXQR01000004.1, read as the reverse complement.
AACTATGTCTTTAGCGCGCCACACAAATTAGTGGGCTTGCTAGGCGTTCAAGAGTGCGTGGTGGTGGACACTAAAGACGCGCTCCTCATCGCCAAAAACAACCATTTAGATCAACTCAAGGATTTTCTCCAGCAAATCCAACAGCGCAACCCAGAGTTGTTGCAAATTTATCCGGTAGAATACCGCCCTTGGGGGAGTTTTGAAGTGCTCTTAGAGCACCCTAGCTTTAAGGTCAAACTCTTAGAGATCACCCCGCACAAACGCTTGAGTTTGCAACGCCACCAACACCGCAGTGAGCATTGGGTCGTGGTGGAGGGGGTGGCTAGCGTGGTGTTAGAACAAGAGAATTTGAGCGTGCGAGCCAATGAGAGTATTTTTATCAAACAGGGGCAATTGCATAGATTGGGTAACGCCACTGATCACCCTTTAAAGATTCTAGAAGTGCAATGCGGGCTGTGCGATGAAAATGACATCGAACGCTTAGAAGATGATTACCAACGCCCCTAAAGGAAGAGAATGAAAAAAGTTGCCTTAATCACTGGGATCACCGGTCAAGATGGGAGTTATTTAGCGCGCTATTTGTTGGATTTGGGCTATGAAGTGCATGGGATCAAAAGGCGTAGCTCCTCCTTTAATACAAGCCGTATCGATGGGATTTACCAAGATGTGCATAGCCAGCATGCGCGCTTTTTTTTACACTATGGCGATCTCACCGACTCGAGCAACATGATCAGCTTGATCGCCAAAATCCGCCCCACAGAGATTTACAACCTAGCCGCCCAAAGCCATGTGCAGGTTTCTTTTGAGATGCCTGAATACACGGCTAATGTGGATGCGCTGGGGACTTTGCGTATATTAGAAGCGATGCGCTTGCTAGGTCTTAAAGACACGCGTTTTTATCAGGCTAGCACTTCTGAACTTTATGGAGAGGTGTTGCAAACCCCCCAAAATGAAAACACCCCCTTTAACCCGCGAAGCCCTTATGGCGTGGCTAAACTCTATGCCTACTACATCACCAAAAATTACCGCGAGGCTTATGGGTTTTTTGCGCTCAATGGGATTTTATTTAACCATGAAAGCCCCGTGCGTGGAGAAACCTTTGTAACCCGTAAGATCACTATGGCGGTTGCGCGCATGCTCTATGGTTTGCAAGATTGCTTGTATTTGGGGAATTTGGACGCTAAGCGCGACTATGGGCATGCCAAAGATTATGTCGTGGCGATGCATTTGATGTTACAGCACAGCATGCCAGTTGATTATGTCGTTGCCAGTGGCAAGACTTTAAGTATCCGCGAATTTGCACGGGCTTGCTTTGAAAAAGTGGGCGTGATTGTGGCATTTCAAGGTCAGGGCTTAGATGAGGTGGGCGTGGTGGTGGATCTCAAGCCCAGCCCTCTTGTGGATTTTACCCACCCTTTAAGCCCTAATCAAATTGTGTTGCGTGTGGATGCGCGCTATTTTAGACCTACAGAGGTGGATTTATTGCTAGGCGATTCTAGCAAGATTGAGCGCGAATTAGGTTGGAAACGCCAATTTGGGGTTGATGATCTCATTTTTGACATGCTAACTAGCGATTTGCTATTGGCTAAAAAAGAAGCTCTATTGGTCTAGGGCACAAAACGCCCGGGTTTTTTCCACCAGCCTTGTTTATAAGCCCAAAAGAACACCCCCGCGCGCACATAGGTTTCTACGCAGATGATGGCAAAGAGCCACCTGACATCCAAGCCCGCCTTGAGTGAGAGATACATAGGGATAATGCGCAAACTCCACAAACTCCCGGTGTTGATGTAGAGCGAAACTTTAGCCATCCCAGCACCCCGAAACGCCCCATCTAGCACGAACAAGAAGATCAAGGGCACTTGGGAGATTCCCACAGCACCTAAATACCACGAAGCCACACGCACCACATCGGCATTGTGGGTGAAAATGGAAGCAAAGGGTTTAGCAAAGATCACCATCAACACCCCCAAAAGTCCCAGCAAAGAGCCGGCGACTTTAAGGGTGGTGCGGATATACTCTTGTGCCATTTGGACTTGGTTAGCCCCTAGATTCTGTCCCACTAACACCATGCACGCGATGGTAAAGCCTAGCCCGGGCATGAAGCTAAAGGTTTCTACGCGCAAACCCACCTGCATGCCTGCCAAGATCGCATCCCCGTAGCTAGCGACAAATTTGGACACTAATGCCATAGAAAATAAACTCAGTAGCCTTTCAAAGCCAGAGGGCCAACCCACATGCCAAGTGCGCTTGAAAAATTTCCAATCGAATTTCCAGCGGAATTTCAAGGGGGTGTTTTTACACGCGATCACCCCAAATAAAATCCCCAATTCCAAAAACGCCACGATCACATTAGCCCATGCCGCCCCTGCGATGTCTAAGCGCACAAACCCCCAATCTCCAAAAATCAATGCTTGGTTGAGTAGCAAACACACCCCACTCATCAGGGTTTTAATAAACAGGGGGGTGAGAGTATCAGAGAGACTAGCCAAAGCGGCTACCATCACATTTTTAAGAAAAATGGCCGGCATCGCAAAAATGAAAACTTCTAGGTACTGCCTAGCTAGCGCGCTGGCTTGGGCACTCAAACCCATCCAGCCCACAAAGAGACCAATCCCTCCAAAACCTAGCGCGCACGCTAACACGCAGAGCACACTTGCCCCTAACAAGATGCTAGAATAACCCAACGCCACGCTTTCTAAATCCTGCGCGCCTACTAGGCGGCTTAACACCGCGTTCGTGCCAATGAAAAAGATCGAATTGAGCGCGTAGAACAAGAGGATGTATTGCAAACCCACCCCCATCGCTACAATGTGGCTATCTGAGAGTTTTCCCATAAAAACAATGGAGATCGCCATCACAAAGATTTCTAAAAAATTATTGCTTGCAGAGGGCAGGGCTAATCCGAGAATTTTTTTGAGTTTTTCCATGTGTGTATGCTAGCACATCTTCACCCAATAACCCAATAATAAGTTTGCATGGGGTATAGTGGGAATCATCAACATCTCTTAAGGTGGATACATGCATAGAGGCACGCCTATTTCTCTTGGACGCAAGAAAATTTACAACCCCCAATCTGTAGAGCTAGCCCAAGATCGTAGCATTTTTGGGGGCAACCCTACGGGCATGTTCGATCTCAACCAGATCAAATACCAATGGGCGCACAAGGTGTGGAAGACCATGTTACACAACACTTGGTTTCCCGAAGAAGTGAGCATGCACGGGGACAAAACCCACTACCTCAAACTCAGCACGCAAGAAAAAATCGGTTATGACCGCGCCTTAGCCCAGCTCATTTTCATGGATAGTTTGCAGACTAATAACTTGATTGACAATATTAACCCCTTTATCACCAGCCCTGAAATCAACCTCTGCTTGGTGCGCCAAGCCTATGAAGAAGCCTTGCACAGCCATAGCTATGCGGTGATGGTGGAGAGTATTAGCGCTAATAGCGATGAGATTTATGAGATGTGGCGCACCGATGAGGTCTTGAAAAACAAAAACGATTGTGTGGCGCAAGTGTATATGGATTTGTCCTGTGAACAAACAGAGCGCAATTTGCTCAAGGCGTTGTTTGCTAACCAGATCTTAGAGGGCATTTACTTTTACAGCGGGTTTAGTTTTTTCTACGCGCTGGCTAGAAGCGGGAAGATGCTTGGATCCGCCCAGATGATTCGCTTTATCCAACGCGATGAGGTAACCCATCTTGCCCTTTTTCAAAATATGATCAACACCCTAAAAAAAGAGAGAAAAGACCTCTTCACTCCCGATCTCATTGAGGAAGTGCGCGCCATGTTCGCGCAAGCCGTGGAATTAGAAAGTGCATGGGGGCGCATCATCACCCAAGATGAGATTTTAGACTTAAACCCCACCAATTTGCGCGCCTATATAGAGTATTTGGCGGACACGCGTTTGCACGCCGTGGGTTTACCCAAACTTTACCATACCAAACACCCCATTAGATGGGTGGATCAGTTTGCCAGCTTCAACGATCAGAGATCGAACTTCTTTGAGGGGCGGGTGAGTAATTACGCTAAAGGCGCGTTGAATTTTGAAGGGTTTTGATGCACCGCATCCAAAACGCCCACATGTGTGCGGCCATTGCCAAACACTTCCCCCTAGAGGAGAGGATCAAGCAGGCTATTTGTGCGATCCCGCGCGAGGAGTTCGTGCCCTCTAAACAACTTGCCTATAGCCTAGATGCCTTGCCCATGGGCGCAGATCAGTTCATCAGCTCTCCTTTAACCGTGGCTAAGATGACGCAATTTTTACAGCCCTACCAAGTGGATAGCGTGCTAGAGATTGGCTGTGGGAGTGGGTATCAGGCTATGGTGCTCTCCAAACTGTTTAGGCGGGTATTTACCATTGAGCGCATTGAAAAACTCTTGCTTGAGGCAAAAGAGCGTTTTAGAAAACTCAAGGTAACCAATATCCACACCAAATTAGGAGACGGGCAGGCAGGTTGGCAGGATTATGCCCCCTATGATCGCATTCTCCTTTCAGCGTGCGCGTCTAGTATCCCTAGCGCGTTGGTGGATCAACTAGAGGAGGGTGGGATTTTGATCGCGCCCATAGGGGAGGAGCAAAGCCAAAGAATCACGCGTTTTGTCAAACAAAAGGGGCGTTTGGAAGTGCAAAGTGTGTTAGATAGCTGTCTGTTTGTCCCTATTGTCAATGGGGTTAAGCGAGGGGTGTGAGCGGTGCGCGTTGCTAAAGGCTATATGCTCAACGCCATAGCCCAAGTTTTCTTTTCTTTCTTTCTGGTGCTCTTTTTCATCGCTTCAATTGTGATGCTCATTAGTATCGCCACGGTAACTTTGGTGGTGAAACTCAGCGCGTTGGATCTCTTGCAACTCTATTTGTATCTCTTGCCCGGGACGATCTTTTTCATCATCCCCATCACTTTTTTTAGCGCATGCGTGATCGGGCTGGCTAGACTCTCTTACGATCACGAATTGCTGGTGTTCTTTTCCCTAGGAATCGCCCCTAAGGAGTTGGTGAAAGCCTTATTGCCCCTGTGCGTGGTGGTGAGCGCGATCTTATTGGTGTTTTCTCTCATTTTGGTCCCGGCTTCCAAGAGCGCTTATTACTCTTTCTTGCGGGATAAAAAAGAGCGCGTGGATGTGAATATCCAAGCGGGGGAATTTGGGCAAAAGCTAGGAGATTGGCTAGTGTATGTGGGTAAAAGCCACAATGGAGTCTTTAGCGATTTGGTGCTTTTTTCGCACAAGAGTTTGGTAACGGAGAGTTTTATCATCGCTAAAGAGGGGCGAATCCGTAACCAACAGGGGCTATTTGAATTGGAATTAGACCATGGTAACGCCTATTTTGCCACCAAAGATCAAGTGCGCAAAGTGCATTTTAAAGAGCTCATCTTAAAGAATAGACCGGTGTTTTCTAGCCGTTCCAACTCGGCTTACTTGCATGGGCATGATTACATAGGCTATTGGAAAAAAGCCTTTGGGGCGCATCCGGATCAAAACCAACAAAGGCGTTTCACCCAAGCCATCTTAGTCGCGCTCTTTCCTTTAGCTAGCTTATTTCTCATCCCCTTGTTTGGGGTTGCTAACCCGCGTTATGCTAAAAATCTCTCTTATGTCTATGTGTTGGTGGCTGTAGGGTTGTATTTTTTAAGCATGCATGTGGTGAGTCAAGATGCGCCTTTGGTGGGCACAATCACCTTGCCCATTGTGTGGTTTGTCGGGGCGTATGCGCTCTATAGGCGCGTGGTGGTGCGTTTTTATTGATGCGCCGCTTTAAAATGGTGATCGCTTATGATGGGAGCGCGTTTTGTGGTTACGCTAAGCAACCCCATCTACCCAGTGTGCAGGGGGTTTTAGAGGCTAGCTTGCACGCCTTGGGGATTGCTAGCCCCTGCTTGAGCGCGGGCAGGACAGATAAAGGTGTGCATGCTCTAGCCCAAGTGATCTCCTTTTGCGCTAGCCTGCCCCTAGAGACTTTGCAAAGACACCTCCCTTCTAAACTCGCTCCCCACATCACTTGCAGATGCCTGCAGATCGTGCCTCTAGAGTTTCACCCGCGTTTTTGCGCGCTCAAGCGCACCTATGTTTATGTCTTCACTCAAAAACTGCATAATCCTTTCTTAAGCCGTTACATCGCTTGCTGTGAACATGGGGATTTAACGCGCCTACAACAGGCTTTAAACGCGTTTATAGGCGTGCATGATTTCAAATATTTTAGCAAGCAAGAATCGCGCAACACCCAAAGGCAGATTTATAAAGCCAAGTGTGTTGCGCGTTCGTTTTTAGGCGTGCCCTGCGGGGTGATTTACATCAGCGCGCCCAGCTTCTTACGCGCCCAAGTTCGCTTGATGGTGGGCGCAGCGTTGGCACACTCCTTGGGACATCTAAGTTTAGCGCAACTACAAGATCAAATTGCTACCCAACAACGCCACCACAACACCCCCGCTCCCCCCCAAGGGCTTTATCTAGCGCGCGTGGACTATTAACCCCCCTAAAAGGATTGCTGTGTTTGTATGGCTGTTGTTGCTTCTATGTGGCGTGGGTGAGGCGCGCTCTTTATTGCAAACCCCTACCACTTTAGTGCCCTATAAAAAGCAGTCTATCACGCTTCTAAGCGAAAATGACGCGTATTTACACCCCATCGATCGCTACTACACGGCGGGTAACCGCGTGGGTTATGTGAGTAAAGAATACAATTTCTGGGGGGCGGCTTACGCCAAATCTTGGCTGGCATGGAGTCGTTACGCCAGTCTGCTCTACAAATCCCCTAAAATGACGCGTTTTGCTCTCTTGGTGAGTCAAAGCATTTACACCCCCTTGCTAGAGCATTACCGCCAACAAGCTATAGTGCCCGGGGATCACCTCTATGCCGGCTGGCTTAAGGCAGATTTGGGGGTTTTTCAGCGTAGCGCGCACAGCTTAGAGAGTTTATTTATTTCCTTTGGCACCGTAGGACCCCATGCCTTTGCGCAAGAAATTCAAGATTGGGTGCATAACAAACTGGGCGACAAGCGTTTTTTAGGTTGGCAACACCAAATCCGCAATGAATTTACCTTTGAGATCGCCTACCAATGGTTGCGTAAAATCCCCCTGCTACAAACGCGCTTTCTTAGCATAGACTTAATCCCGGGCATAGACATCACTCTGGGCAACGCCATCACGCACGCACGCTTAGGCTCTCTATTGCGTGTGGGTTATAATTTAGATGTGGATTTTGGACCCAACAAGATCAACTCCAATCTAAGCGGGGGATTCCCCTATAGCAACAAATTATCTTTTTATATCTTTGCGGGGGTGTCAGGGAGCTACCAACCCATTGACATTTTTATCCAAGGCAATAGCCCCCAAACACAGGGTATCACACACCTCCCGGTGGCACTCTACGCCTTAGAAGGGGGAGTCGCCTTGCTTTACAAGGGCTTTAGAATCGCCATCATCGCCACCAATTTGAGCAAAACCTTCCGCGAACAACCCGAAAGCCACAACATCGGCACGGCTGAAGTCAGTTTTGCTTTTTAGAGTGTGGGCTATCTTCTAGGATTGGCTTCAGTAACGCGGATAGTTCTACCCATAAAATCCGTGTTGTCTAGAGTGCTGATCGCTTTGAGCGCGCCTTCGTCTTCCATTTCCACAAACCCAAATCCCTTAGGTCTTTTGGTTTCTCGATCTAAAATGAGTTTGACAGAACTCACCGCCCCAAACTGGCTAAAGAGCTCTTCTACCTCTTGCTCTGTAGCGCTATAAACCAAATTCCCTACATAAATATTCTTCAAAGTGCTCTCTCCGCGAAATTTCTCTTTAGCTGACGCTAAAAGACGCGCCCATTCTAGCGCAATCTAGCTTAAATTGTCCTATTCATTGCGCAACACCGCTAGTGCATTTACGCTGGCTGCCTTGCGCGCGGGGTAGTAAGAAGAGAGCGCGACAATCAAAGTAGCCCCAATGAGTGTGCCTAGAAAATCGCCCATCGCCAAATCTAGGGGCAGTTTATCCATGCCATAGACATCAGCAGGCAGAGAAATAATAGGGAAATGCGCCAACAAGCCCATCGCCAAAAAAGCCAAGATCACGCCCAAGATAATCCCGCTCCCCCCAATTACACTCCCCAAGACAAAAAAACTCTGCTGAATCTCCTTAGTGCTAGCCCCTAGACTGAGTAATAGAGCGATCTCTTTGCGGCGGTGCATCACCACCATGAGTAAAGAGCTAATGATGTTTAAAGAGGCCATTAAAATAATGAGCATCAACACGATAAAAAGCGCGCGCTTTTCTAAAGCCATTGCCGAAAAGAAATTCCCATTTTGTTGCCACCACCCCTCAATGCCTATGCCGTGATTGGGAATCTCCTTAAGTGCTTCTTTGATTTTGTCCATATCCTCCATTGCATGTTGTGAATACACATGGATTCCATCATATACCCCAGCAGGCAAGTTTCTGATTGCGCTCAGAGCTTTTAAATTAGTATAAAGATAGCTATTGTCATAAGCCCTAAGCCCGGATTCAAAGACCCCGTCTACCTCAAAGCGTTTCATGGTGGGGGAAAGCACAAAGCCAGTGGGCTCTAATTTGGTGAAAAATAGATCCAATTTCTTGGCGTTGCCCAGTAAAAGCGATTCTTTTAAGGTTTTACCCACAATGAGGTGGAAGGGCGTGGATTTAAAGCGTTGTAAACTCTGTGTATCAAAGCTTTTTTTTAAAATGGTGTTGATGCGCAATTCCCTGTCTATGTCCACCCCAAATAATAGCCCTCCATTCACCATGCCATTAAAGCGCGCCACAACCTGCATTTGCAAGTAGGGGCTAAAGAGCAAATGGGGAAACTTGCGTTCTAAGGCTTCTAAAGTGTTTTGTTCAATGCCCGCATAACTTGTTGTATACAAAGTTAAGGGGTAGTTCATCACAAATAGTTTGGCTTCGAACTCCTTATTCATGCCATTCATGATCGCCATCGCCACAATGAGCACCATCACCCCCACCCCCACCCCCAAAAAAGCCAACAATGCGGTGATGCTAATAAAGGGCTGGTTTTTATCAAAGCGCAAATAACGGCGCACCAAGAAGGGCACCAAAGAGGGCGCGATCACACTCATTTGGGTTTGGCAAAAATCCCTTTTTTAGGACCACTCTTGGCATGGCAATGCTTGTATTTCTTCCCGCTCCCGCAAGGACAGGGCGCGTTCCTAGAAATGCTCTTGGGCACTTCTTTTTCTTCCATCTCCCAATTACTCAAAGCCAACTCAATTTCTGAATTATTAAAACTCAACTCCTCGCGGGCTTCCTCTAGGTCGCTAAAGAATCTCTGGGTGTCCTCATGGGTGCTATGGCTCAATTCTAGCTTATGGAAAGTCTTGATCGCCTCTAGCTTGATCGAGTCGATGAGTTCTAAAAAGAGATTGTAGCTTTCTTTTTTATACTCCACCAAGGGGTCTTTCTGGTTATAGCCTCTAAGCCCGATCCCGGTCTTGAGATTGTCCATCGTGTAGAGATGTTCGCGCCACGCGTTGTCCAAAATCTGTAGATAGATGATGCGCTCGATCTTGTTGCGATCCTCTATCCCCTCCATCTTGGCTTGGTATTGCTCTTCTAGCGCGCCAAGAATAAACGCCTCCAAGCTAGCTAAACTATCCTCCTCCAAGTCCTCAAAATCAATATGGGCGTTGAACTCCTCCTGCAAGACATGGGCGATACTCTGTAAATCCTGCGCGCTGAAATCCTGCGCCTCAAAGGCTTGTTGGCTCTCTAAAATCTTCATCACCGCATATTGGCGATTCTCCTCGATACGCGCGCTGATGTCGTAATTATCATCCAACAACTCGTTGCGGAATTTGTAGACGGTTTTGCGTTGCTCGTTGGCTACATCATCGTATTCTAGCAAGTGTTTACGACTCTCAAAGTGTAGGGCTTCTACCTTCTTTTGGGCGTTCTCTACAGAGCGTGTTACTAGCTTGGATTCAATGTATTCCCCATCTTTCAAGCCCAATTTTTCCATCACCCCCTTAATGCGATCGCTCCCAAAAATGCGCAACAAGCTATCCTCTAGGCTCAAATAAAATTGACTAACCCCCGGATCGCCCTGCCGCCCGCTACGCCCTCTAAGTTGGTTGTCAATGCGCCTGCTCTCATGGCGTTCTGTGCCAATGATGTAAAGCCCGCCTAATTGCTTGATCTCCTCACTGAGCTTAATATCCACTCCACGCCCAGCCATGTTAGTGGCAATAGTAACAGCCCCTTTGAGTCCGGCATCCTTGATGATCTCGGCTTCTTTGGTGTGCTGTTTGGCGTTTAAAACGGTGTGGGGGATGCGCTCTTGTTGCAACAAAGCATGTAAAACCTCGCTTTTTTGGATGCTCGCTGTGCCCACCAGCACGGGTTGCCCCTTGGCGTGCAATTCTTTGATCTTGGCGATCACCGCTTCAAATTTCTCCCTCTCACTCTTATAGATGAGATCGTTTAAATCCTTGCGCTGGATGGGGATATTGGTGGGAATAGAGATCACCTCCAAATTATAGATTTCTAAAAACTCCGTGGCTTCTGTTTGGGCAGTGCCCGTCATGCCCGCTAGCTTGTCATAGAGCCTAAAATAGTTCTGAAAAGTGATGTCCGCTAGAGTTTGACTCTCTTCTTTGATTCCCACTTTTTCTTTTGCCTCTAGGGCTTGGTGTAAGCCCTCACTAAAGCGCCGCCCTTCACTCAAACGCCCGGTGAATTCGTCCACAATCACCACCTCCCCATTAGAAACCACATAGTCCCTATCTCGGGCAAATAAGTAATGCGCCTTGAGGGCTTGATCCAAATGGTGGGAGAGAATGGCGTTGTCTAGGCTGTAGAGATTATCCACCCCAAAGAGATTTTCAGCCTTCTTAATGCCCTCTTCGGTGATGAGAATCACGCGGTTTTTTTCATCAATGGTAAAATCTGTGTCAAGTTGCATGTTTTGGGCGACCATGTCCGCGCGTTCGTAATTCTCCATGCGCTTATTGACTGGTCCTGAGATGATTAGGGGCGTGCGGGCTTCATCAATCAAGATCGAATCCACCTCATCAATGATCGCAAAGGCGTGTTCTTTTTGCGCCTTTTGATCCAAAGAATACTTCATGTTGTCGCGCAAATAATCAAAGCCAAATTCATTATTCGTGCCATAAACAACATCATTGGCGTAAATCTCTAGGCGTTCCTCATCAAAACTTCCCCCCACCACCACGCCCACACTATAGCCCAAAAAATTATAAAGAGGCTCCATCTCCCTAGCATCCCTTTGGGCTAAATAGTCATTCACAGTCACCACATGCACACTTTGCCCGCTCATCGCATGCAAAGCCACTGCCAAAGTCGCCACCAAAGTTTTCCCCTCCCCGGTTTTCATCTCAGCGATCTTGCCCTCGTGCAAAACCATGCCCCCGATGAGTTGCACATCAAAATGGCGCATACCCAACACGCGCTTAGAAGCCTCCCGCGTGATCGCAAAACTCTGGCATAAGACCTCATCTAGACTTCTTTCTTGATGGCGCACTTGGGCTTTCAAACCCTCAAAGGCTTCTTGCAACTGCGCATCGCTAAACACGCTACACTCTTTCTCTAACGCATTGATTTTTGCTACGCGTTGTTGGTAAGCCTTGATGGCGCGCTGGTTTTTCGTGCCGATAATTTTATTCACAAGGGTTTTAATCATGCGAGTATCCATGTTGTTTTAAAGCCTAGATTCTAACAAAATTTTATACAATCGCGCCTAAAAGAAAAGACAATGCGTTGGATCGTGTTTTTATGCTTGGGCATGGGCGGGCTTTTGGGGCTGGATTTAAAATTCCAGAGTTTTAGCGCGCATTTTAAACAGGTGGTGTTGGGTGAGGGACCCAGCCCCGTGTATGAGGGCGAGCTCTTTGCCAAACTCCCCGATTCAATCAAATGGGTTTATTACAAGCCCTCCAATAAAGAGATTTACATGCGTGATAAGCGTGTGGTGGTCTATGAACCCCAGCTCATGCAAGCCACTCTCACCAAACTAGACAAGTCTTTAGATTTCTTTAGCATCGTTAAAAAAGCCAAACTCCAAAAAGATGGGCGTTACAAAGCCAAGATCAAAGACACCACCTATTATCTCACCTTACAAAATGGCTTGCCCTACTTGCTGGAGTTTGCCGACAAACTGGACAATAAAGTCCAAATCACTTTCAGCGCTGTGCAAACCAATGTCCCCTTAGAGGACTCTGTATTCACCTTTGTGCTCCCTAAGGGGGTAGATTTGGTGCGTCAGTAAATGCGCTTGAAATCCTCAATGACCTCTTGATACATCTCTAGAGTCTGCCTGATGGATCGATCTAAAGTGTAATTTTGTGTGCTTTGCGCGTAGGCTGTTTGCATTTGGGCGCGCTCTGTGGGGTGATCTAACCAATAGTCAATTTGGCGCGCCAAATCTGTAGGATCATTGGCTTTAAATAAAGAGCGATCATCTAGGGCAAATTGATTGGTCGCGCTGATCTTGCTATCTGAAATGATAGGCACAATCCCACAACTCATCGCTTCCAAACAGGCGATCGCCTCTCCCTCCACATCAGCACTGTGCACATACAAATCGCATTGGTAAAGCAATTCTACCAAGGCACTAGGTTCTACAAAGCCAAAATCCACAGAGTGGGCTAACTTACGCGCTTGCTTTTGCAACGCGTCCAAACAAGGTCCCTGCCCCTTGAGGTGTAATTGGATTTGGGAGCGGTGTTTGCTCAAATGCACCGCGTCAATAAGCACTTTTTGGTTTTTTTCAGGCGAATAACGCCCCACCATGACGATGTGGTAGAGATCGTCTGTCTTGGTATTATGGGTGCGGGGGGTGTAAAGAGGATCAAAACCATTGGAAATCACATATTTTTTTCCCCCATAGGCATGCCTATTTAATTCGGCTTTAATGAGCGCAGAGGGGCAATGGATATGGTTGAGGTGTTGGTAATAATTCTGCCTAAACCACCAAAAGATCGCCCGGTTTAACCACGCTAACCTCTCTAATTTGATATTATAAGTGATGTGTTCTGGCTGTAAGTGAAACGCCCCCACAAAGGGGATTTTCATAGCACGGGCTACTTCTATGGCGATCTTTTCTAATTTAAAGGGTAAAAAGAGATGGATGATGTGTGCCCCTTCAAAGGCGCGTTGCAACACTTCCTTTTGGGGTTTGCCAAAGAGGATATGTTGTTTATGCGCGATTGGGGTTACTAAAGGGATATGGCGTTCAGGCACGCTATAAAATCCCTCTCCTTGCACGAAAGGCGCGACCACGCGCACCTCATGCCCATGTTTTTGCAGGGCTTTATAAAAGCGGTAAGCCGTCATAGAAGTGCCATTGCTCTTGTTTTCAAAACTATCCACCACCAGCACAACAACCACTACTCCTCCTTAAAGTTGAACTTAAAGGGGCGTTTTTCAAAAACTAAAATCTCAAAATCCCCCTCAAACACCTTGATCTCCATAAATTCCCCCTCCACACGCACAGACACTTTTTTAGAGCTAGTGTGGTTGATGGTGGCGTTGAAATAAATCTCTTGTTTTAATTCAATGGGGGCAAGTAAACTGAGCTTGATCGAACTAATGAGGCTATTTTTTTTGTTGAGCGCGCATAGGGCTGCAAAACTTGCTGCTCCCACGATAAAGCCCGCATGCACCACATCTTCCTCACATAACATGAATTCTTTAGGAACGAGGCAAACTGTAGCTCGCCCCGATCCAAAAGAAATCAAATCCGCGCACAAGGTTTGCTCTAACCTAGAACAAACCACCAAACCTTCCTCAAGGGGGGGGGTATCACTCATGTCTAGCCTTTTGTTAAGATGAAATAACCCCGCACGGGGGGATCATAGCCCTCAAGAGTCTTAGAGCCACTAGAGTCTAAAAAATGCTCCAAACTCAAACCCTCAATCCACGCGCTCTTGTGTTGTTCTTGGGTGGTGGTGGGGCATCTAGCAAACAGATCACATGCGCTAAAACCCGCTTTAAGTGCCCAATTTTGCAAAGCACTAGGGCTAGGGATAAAATAGACATTGCGCATCTTGGCGTAAGTGCGCGGGCAAAGAGCCACCTCTAGGGGGCTCTCGTAAATGAGGGTGTCTAAAACCAACACACCCTGTTTATTTAACCCCATGTGCAAGGCTTTGAGCGCGCTATGGGGGTCTTTTCTATGGTAGAGCACGCCCAAGCAAAAAATCACATCAAAACGCCTAGGGTAAGCGCGCAAATCCTCCACTCCCAAACTCTCATAGAGAATATCAAGCCCCAATAATGCGTTTAGATACGCAAATTGGGCTTTGTAAAGCGCGCTAGGATCAAACCCGGTTAAACTCGCGCAAGCCTGTTTAGCCATACAAAAGAGATGGTAACCATTATTGCAACCCACATCAGCAACATGCTTGCCTCTTAGCTCTAAGCAATCTTTGAGAAGTTCCCATTTAAAATCGCTCCGCCATTCGCTTTGGATTTTAAAGCCCCGATCGCGCCCCTCTAGCATGAAAGGTCCCTTACGCCAAGGGCGCAAAGCCCATGCCTTTTCATAGAGTTGATCCAAATCCACCCCCTCATTAAGATAGATACGCAAGCCCTGATCCACACAATAACTAGCCAAACAAACTCCCTTGTTGGGGTTTATCCATTAACAGCGCGCCTATGTCCACATCCCCTAAGATAAAGCCCAAAGTGAAGGGGGCGCGCAACAAGTATCTGAGATGATCTGCATTGTGGTAGAGTTGGTGGGCGATTTTTAAGGGAGTGGGGGTAAAAATCTGCATTCTGTGCCAAGGGGCGCATTGGCGCGCGTAAGCAAGCCATGCAGGCATTTCTTGGGGGCTAATCCCGCCCACTAGCACCTTAGAGCCGTGCGCGCAGGGTTCTAGCGCGTCATTAGTATGAAAAACACGCAGGGGTAACATGCCTAAGTGTTCTAGTTGGGCGCGCTCTCCTAGTGCCTGACAAGCGCACAAAGCGCGCTTTAGTTGCGGGGCATAAAAGCTAGGCAATTTGAGATCAAAGCGCACGCCTTGATAGAGAACACTCAAACTAAATAACGACTTGGACAAGATTTGGAAGGGCGCAAAATCCTCTAATTCCAATTCTGCTCCAAACAACCCCCGCAAGGCACTCGTGTGCGCCACAACGCAAGAAATTTCCAAAAGGGACAAATTCAACAACGCCACACTCTCCCCCTCGAAGAATACCACACTTTTAGCATGCAAAATTTTAGAGAGAATGGCAAATTCGACACGGGAAACGCAAAGCAAGCGCACCCCCAGTAAGTGGTAGCGCAACAAGCGTTCTAGGGCTTTAACCACTTGGGGGACAACAATCCAAGCGATCTCAGAGTCGCTAATAGTTATGTCTTGATCGCAAAGCACTCCATAAGCCCCATTCTCCAGCGCGCACGCGATATTATGGGGTTGCAGGGCGACAAAGAGCCCCCCCCTAGTGTCTTTAGGATCGGTGCTGATGTGGCTGAAGGCGTGCACGCAAGGCGCGCCTTTAAGCACCCCCCGCGTGATCTCCACCACCTCAGCCACATGCACTAGCTAATGACACTCCCATTTTTCATGGGGGCTAGGGGCGCAATTAACCTTAAGTTTTCTCCATCTCCTGCGCTCAACACCATGCCCTCACTGAGCACTCCTAACATTTTACGCGGTTCTAAGTTTAGCAAAGCACACACCTGCTGCCCCTCTAGAGCTTTGGGCTCATAATGCTTGGCAATTCCAGAGAGAATCACGCGCACTCTATCCCCAAAATCCACACGCAACAATAAAAGCTTATCGCTTTGCTGGAGCTTTTCTGCGCTCAACACCTGCCCTACACGAATCTCGAGTTTTTGGAAATCCTTGAGAGTAATAGGGGCGCGGGGTTTTGGGGCTTTTGTTACTAAGAGTTCTAGGCGGGGGAAAAGGGGCTGGGCTTTTTGGATCACAAAAGAGTCTAGAAAAGGGGTTTTTTGCAGGCGCACAAATGCGCTAGCTTCCAACTCTAAACCCAAAATATCGGCTAACTTGCGCGCGCTCTGGGGGATTACCGGGTAAAGGTAGTAAGTGGCTTTGGCTAGTAGGGTAGCAATTAACCCCAACAACGCCATAATCTGGGCTCGATTGTGCATTTTCCATGGCTCCTCGCGTGCGATGAGCGCGTTAGCCCCCTCAAAGACTTTCCATAAATCCTCTAGGTATTTATGGGGTTGCATCTCTTGCATGCTCGCTTCTAAAGGCTCAAAAAACCCATTTAGAGTGGTGTAATCTTGGGTGTAGTATTGCAAAACCTGCGCGCTCTCAATGCGCCCTTCAAAATAACGCCATGCCATTCCGCTTAGGCGTTGCACCAAATTACCTAAGGTGTTGCTTAAATCCGCATTGGAGCGGCGTAACAACGCCTCAAGACTAAAATCTCCATCTTGCCCTAAGGGCACTTCACGCAAGAGAAAATAACGCAAGGTGTCCTTGCCATAATCTTGGGCGACCTCTTGGGCGTTGATCACATTGCCAATACTCTTGCTCATCTTCACGCCCTCAATGGTCCACCACCCGTGCACACACAAATGCTTAAAAAGAGGCAATTTCAAACTCATCAAAAAGGCGGGCCAGTAGATGGCATGGAAGCGCAAAATATCCTTACCGACCACATGAATAGCGTGGTTGAAATAGCCCATTTTCTCCCCCTCAGGGTAGCCTAGCGCGCTCACATAGTTGAGCAACGCGTCCAACCAAACATAAATGACATGCTTGGGGTCTTTGCATGCGGGGGGGAGCTTGATCCCCCATTCAAAACTGGTGCGTGTGATGGAGAGATCGTGTAAGCCCTGCTCAATGAAGCGCAACACTTCAGGCATGCGGTTGGTGGGCAAGATGGCTCTAGGGTTTTTAGCGTAAAATTCTAACAGGGGTTCTTGGTATTGGCTCAATCTAAAAAAATAACTCTCCTCTTCTAAAATGCTCGTTTCTCTCTGGCAATCCGGACAACGCGCATGGCTGGCGACAAAACTCTCACAACTCACGCAATAAGAACCCTTGTAAGTGCCCTTATAAATGTCGCCTTGTTCTAGCATGGTGGCAAAAGCGCGTTGCACGGCTATGGTGTGCGCGTGATCTGTAGTGCGGATGAAGTGATCGTAATCCATATTAAAAAAATCCCATTGCGATCTAAAATGCGCGCTGATTTGAGAGGCGTACTCTAGGGGGCTTAGACCATGTTTTTGCGCGCTTAGGGCGATCTTTTGCCCGTGTTCGTCCGTGCCGGTTAAAAAAAAGACCTCATGCCCTCTAAGGGCGTGGTGCCTCTTTAACATGTCAGCGATGATTGTGGTGTAAGCATGCCCTAAATGGGGGACATCATTGACATAGTAAATAGGGGTAGAGATTAGGGTTTGCATGCGTTTGCCTTTAAGTCTAAAAGCATATAATAGCACAAAAGGATGTCTATGTTAGCCAAGATGCTTTTAAAATCCATGTTTAAACGCTTTAAAAATGGGGATTACCGCGTGATTTTTTGGGATAAGGACATTTATCAAAACGGCACAAAAACCCCTAAATTCACCATCAAATTCAACCGCCCCCTTACAATGGGTGATGTCAAAAAAGACATGTCCCTAACCATCGCGGAAGCCTACATGGATCGCGTGATCGACATTGAGGGTTCTATGGATGAAGTGGCGCGCGTGCTGTATCTACACACCAATTATGCCCATCTACACAAGCATGACAGAGCCATTCCTTTCCAGCAACCCACCAAAGAGAGTTCCAATATCCAAAGCCATTACGATTTAGGCAATGATTTTTACAAGCTTTGGCTGGATGAAACCTTGAGTTATTCATGCGCCTATTTTAAAAAACATGACGACACCCTGCACCAAGCCCAATTACAAAAACTCGATCACACGCTCAAAAAACTCGATCTCAAACAGGGCGAAAAACTTCTAGATATTGGCTGTGGCTGGGGTTATCTCTCGATTCGGGCGGCTCAAGAATACAGCGTAGAAGTGGTGGGGATCACCATCTCAGAAGAGCAATTCAAGCAGGCTAGCCAACGGGTCAAAGACATGGGCTTAGAAGATCGGGTTACTATCCGTCTTTTGAATTATCAAGATTTAGATGGCATGCACGAGCGCTTTGATAAGGTGGTGAGTGTGGGCATGTTTGAACATGTGGGTAAGGAGAACCTGCCTTTTTACTTCAAAAAGGTCAAAGAGGTGCTAAAAGTAGGGGGCGTGTTTTTACTGCATTCTATTCTGTGTTGCTTTGAGGGCACAACCAACGCGTGGATTGATAAATACATTTTCCCGGGGGGGTATTTGCCCTCTTTAAGAGAGGTGATTTCTATTAGTGCAGAGAGTGATTTTCATTTAGTCTTGGCTGAGAGCTTGCGCTTGCACTACGCTAAAACCCTAGACATCTGGTATCAAAACTTCCTAGCCCACCAAGATCAAATCACTAAGATGTATGATGCGCGTTTTGTGCGCATGTGGGGGCTGTATTTGAATAGTTGCGCTTCGGCTTTTCGCGTGGGGAGTGTGGATCTCTACCAACTCCTATTCACCCACAGCGTGGATAATAGCATCCCCTTGACCCATGAGTATATTTACAAGAGCTAAGCCGCTATGGGTTATCCTCTTTAAATTTACGATAGCTTTGATCAAAACCAAATGAGTCCCCCTATTCTCTTAGCAAGCACCTCCCATTTTGCTTGGTGCGCTCTTTTGTATCGCCAATCTTGGCTAGCCCTCTGCTGGGTACCAAATGTGTTGTGAACCAGCAAAGACGCTAGTAAGCTTTAACCCACATCATTAGAGGATATTTTGGCTATGCCACCACACTTTTCAAAGCCAAAAGATCGAACGCGTGTCAAATACAGAGCGTCCTCCACGCCCAAAGCAGGTTAAAGACGCTTGTCTAGCTGTTTGTAATGGTATAGGGCGATGGCGCACAACAAGCCAAAGGGGAGCACAATCCCTAATTCGGGGTAAAATAGACCAGCGATGCTAAATTTTCCCAGCGCAAAGAATAAGCCCCAAAGAATCAAAGAGAGGATGATGAATTTCAAACTCAAGAGAGCAAGATTTTCATAGCGCGCTAAATTGGGGGTATAACGCGCAATGAGGATTGCTGTCAGGGGCACAAAAAAGGGCAAGAAGATAGACACATACAAAAAAGCGCGCACCTTTTTAGTGTCCCCGTGTTGGGCATAGAGCACACGCAGGGAGCGCAACGCATCTGTGATAGAAACGGCCGGCTTATTTTGGTAGATAGTGTCTAGCACTTTGGGGTGAAAACCCTTCAAGGTTTTAAGCAAAGCACTATTTTCTAAACGCAAGCCCTGTTGCCCTAAGACTAGGGGGGTGGGGAGTGTGGCTGTGCTTGCGTCATGCAAAACCCAATACCTGTGTTCAAACACCGCATGGTTAGCTTGGGCGACTGCGCTGAGTTGGTTGTGGGTGAGGGTAAAAATTTTGATGTTTTGGGCGCTTTGCAAGAGGGGGTTAATCTTGCCAAAGTAGACATAGTCATCGTTATACTTCACCAAGAGATTTTCTGAAATATTGGTGGGACCATCCTTGTAGATGATGGCTTGGGCTTTCTCTTGCATGTAGACAAAGGGGGTGGCATTCAGACCAATGAAGATGAGGATTAACACCAAATTGATGACCAACATCGGTCTTAGAACTTGTTTGATAGAGTAGCCAATAGCCAGCAGGGCACTATATTGGTTGGAGCGGATAAAGGCGATGTAAAAGAGCACCAAACCTAAGAGCAAAGAGATGGGGAGAGTGTAGTTAAGGGCATAGAGCGCATCGTAGACAAAGAATAATAAAATTAGATTAGCTGCATCGGGGAATTTGTCTGCATACTGCAGGCTGTCAATGCCAATAAAGAAAAACTCTAAGGCGCACAGAATAATCCCGCAATACTTCAGATAGTAAGAACCTACAAAGAGCCAGAGTCGCATGGGGAGGATTTGTGGGGGTTGTGCGTGAAACGCGCTTGCATGCGCGCAAAATCATCGTGTTCTAAATAAAAGCATAGGGCTTGCAAAGCGCGTTGGAAGACTTGTTGTTTTAGGGGTTCTTCTTGGGCGTTAAAACCCTCCAGCACATGCGTGCGCGCATCCTCACCCCGCCCGATTCCAATCTTGAGCTTGTAAAAGGGGTGTGGGTAGTGCGCCTCTAGGGATTTGAGCCCATTATGCCCCCCAGAACTTCCCTTAGCCTTGAAACGCAAAGCCCCCAGGGGCAGATCTAGATCGTCATGCACGACCAAGAGCGCGCGCACGGCATGCGTGCGCAAAAACGCGCTCAACGCTTCTCCGCTAAGGTTCATGTAAGTCATGGGTTTTAAAAGATAACAAGAATAGGGCGCGATTGTGGCGTAGTGGTAATTAGGGGCACTTTTGAAACGCGCCCCAAATTGTTGGGCTAGCAAATCCAGCACATCAAAACCCACATTATGGCGCGTGTGCGCGTAGACCAAAGTGGGATTTCCCAAGCCCACAAGTAATCTCAAGGGTTATTTAGCCTTAATTACACCCACTACAGCGTTATGGGGGTTTTCTAAGAGTTTGACAGAATCGGGCACCTGCAAATCCCGCACCAAGATCACATCGCCTACATCTAGGGGCGCGACATCTAGCTCGAAACTAGAAATGAGATGTTCTGGGGCGCACTGCACATGCACGCGCTCTTTAGAGAGCATCAAAATCCCCTTGTTTTTCAAGCCCACAGGAATGCCATGCACTTTCACGGGCACATAGAATTTAGAGGGCACCCCCGGATTTAAAACCAGCAAATCCACATGCATCAAGGCGTTGCTCACGGGGTCCTTTTGGTAGCTTTGAATCACCACATGGTAAGCTTGCGCGCCTACCTTGACTTGAAAATCCAAATGGGGCTTGTTTTTGACAAACCGGATAAAATCATTGCTCTTAAAGGTGGCGTAGACATTTTCTACCTTATTGCCATAGAGATTAGCTAGCAAATAGCCCTCTTTTCTAAGGGCTTTCCTTTGGGATTTGGATAGCACTGCGCGCGCCTGACCCTCTAACATCATTGTCCTTCATTAAAAAAGATAAACTCGAATTCTAACATATCCTAGCTTAAGTGGCTAATTTATGCTAGGATCGCCAAAAACTTTAGGATGGCAATGAAGTGGTGGTGCTTGGTGTGGGCGTTGGTGGGGAGTTTAGGGGCTAAGAATTTAAGCTACATGTCCTCATCGTATCAAGGTGGTATGGTTAGTTTTAAAACACGGGGCACGACCAAGCTCTTACAAGGCGCGTCCATTTCTTGGGGCTATGAAATCAATCCCAAACACGATTGGGCTTATGGACGCTACTATGTATTTGTAGATTATGGGAATGTGCTTTTAGAACCCCATTCTAAAAGCCAAGTCAATCTCTTCACCTATGGGGTGGGGGGGGATTTCATGGTGGCTTACAATAAAAACCCCATCAATTCCTGGGCGTTTTTCTTTGGTTTACAGCTTGGGGCTAACACTTGGATCGTGAATCAAAGGGCTAGCGACATCGTGCTGAACACTTGGAATTCTTTTAAAGAGTTGGTATTTGGTCCCTACCAATCCACCTATTTTAGGGCGATTGGGACCTTTGGGGTGCAATTTCGCACCATCGTAACCTGGCACATCGTAGATGTAGAGGTGGGGATGAAAATCTTTTTAAATCCTGAACCCAAAAGTGCCTTTGAGAGGAGTGTGGTGTTCTGCATCTCTCATGCCTGGCACTTTTAGACTAGGGCTAGAGGCGACTGGCGTGATCCCTAAGGTATTCTTGCACGCCTTCATGGGTGGGTTTCATGCCCGCATCGCCTTTGCGCCAACCAGCAGGGCACACCTCGCCATTTTCTTCAAAGAACACCAAAGCATCCACCATGCGCAACATTTCATCTACATTGCGCCCTAGAGGAAAGTCGTTAATGACGGCATGGCGCACTTTTTGGTGTTTGTCGATCAAAAAAGAGCCACGCAGAGCGATCGCCTCGTCAAAAAGCACTTCATAGCTCCTAGCGATCTCCTTTTTGACATCAGAAACCATAGGGAAACTCACTTGCCCGATCCCTCCATTTTCTACAGGGGTGTTTTTCCACGCGTAATGCACCACTTCGGTATCAATAGACACCCCAATTACATTGAAACCCCTGTCATGAAAATCTTTAATGCGGTGATCAAAGGCGATGATCTCAGAGGGGCACACAAAAGTGAAGTCTTTGGGCCAAAAGAATAGCACCGCGCCATTCCTCCCTAAGTTTTTAGAAAGCTCAAAATTATCGTCCACTTGGTTATTGGGCATAATGGCGGTGGCTTTGAAGTCTGGGGCCAATTTGGTAACTAACATGAAAACTCCTAGTGATTATTTGTCAAAAGACGCGCCACTATAGTCAAAATAGCCTAAATAATCAAGAGTCCTTAGTTATACTAGCCCAACTCTTCTTCAAGGATTGGCTTGAAACAACGCTCTGTTAAGCTATTTTGGCGTTCCCTAAAGCAACTCTTGTCTTTCTTAAACCGGCGCGACAAGAAGATCGCGTTTTTCTTAGTGTTGATGTCCATAGGCTTATCCCTCCTAGAAGTGCTCACCATTAGCATGATCATGCCCTTCATCACTTTGGCTAGCACCCCTAATCTCATTTTGAGTCATCCTTACAGCAAAGCCTTCTATGAATGGCTGCACTTCAAAACCCCCCTGCATTTCATGTTTGCCTTTAGCCTCGCTCTAGTGGGACTGTATTTATTCAGGATGGGTTATAGTGTGCTTTTTACCTATCTCAATAGCCGTTTTGCTAACCAAAAAGCCCATAAGATCGCCCAGCAATTATTCTTGCGCCATATCCAAGCCTCTTATTTAGAACACACCAACTTGCACTTAGATCGCATCCGCAACACCATCACCACCAAAAGCAACCAGACAATGGAAGGGTTTGGGGCATTGTGGAATTTGCTCTCAGAGAGCATGATCATTGTGTTTTTATACATTTTGCTTTTGTTGACAAACTGGAAGATGACTTTAGTCTTGAGCGTATTGCTCTTATTGCAGGTGTATTTTATCACCAAACACATGTCCAAGTCCATCCAAAAAAAAGGCCAAGTTGTCAGCACCTCAGGCGAATACTCTT
Source organism: Helicobacter sp. L8 (assembly GCF_003660355.1). NCBI lineage: Bacteria > Pseudomonadati > Campylobacterota > Epsilonproteobacteria > Campylobacterales > Helicobacteraceae > Helicobacter > Helicobacter sp. L8. The sequence goes on along the minus strand of NZ_QXQR01000004.1, from coordinate 40,832 downwards.
TAAAGGTGCTCTCCAAATTCTTTGGTAACTTCAAACTCACCCGCCTTAAAAATAACCACCTAGAAGCCTGTGAGCGTTTTTCAGAATATAGCCTTAAAAGCGCGCGCGCCAAGGTCGCCTACCAAACCATGCAGGTGATGCCCAATAAAATTTTAGAAACCATTGGTTTTATTTTATTGATCTTGGCGGTGGCTTATGTGCTTTACAAATACGGCGAAGCCCAAATGGTCTTACCCATCATTTCCATGTATGCTCTAGCTCTCTACCGCATGCTGCCCTCTGTGAGTCGTATTTTAAGCAGTTACAACGCTATTGTCTACCACCAACACGCTATCAATGTGGTGTTTAAGGAGTTCCACAAACCCATCCTAGAAGAAGGAGATACCCCCCTGCACTTCAAACACAGTGTCCGTTTGGAAAATGTGTCCTTTGCCTACAAAGCCCACCATCCCGTGTTGCAAAACTTCAATCTCACGATCCACAAGGGACAAAAAGTGGCTTTCGTGGGGCCTAGTGGGTGTGGAAAATCCACTTTAGTGGATATTCTCATGGGCATGTTTACACCCAGTTTGGGCGCAATTTATGTGGACAACCAAGTCTTAAGCCCAGCAAATATCAAAAGCTGGCGGCAGAAATTTGGTTATATCCCCCAACATATTTATCTCTTTGAAGGCAGTATTGCAGAGAACATCGCCTTTGGTAGCCCCCTTGATGAGAAAAGAGTGGTAGAAGTGTGCCAAATAGCGCGCATTTATGATTTTTTAGCCCAGCACGAGGGGGTTTATACCCAAGTGGGCGAGGGAGGGGTGAAGCTTAGTGGAGGGCAAAAGCAACGCGTGGGGATTGCGCGCGCGCTGTATGACAATCCCGAAATTTTAGTGTTAGATGAGGCCACTTCTGCGCTTGATACCTTGACAGAGAGTGAGATCATGGAGGAAATCTACCAAGCTGCCCAAGATAAAACCCTCTTGGTGATCGCGCACCGCCTAAGCACGATCGAGCGTTGTGATATGGTTATTGATTTACAAAATATCTGCCACAATCCTGCAAGTTAAAGTCTTGGAAACTCTCAATATAGCCACTTCCAAGCCCCTTTAACGCCTTGAGCGCGGGGTTGTTATAGCCCAAAAAGGCGATGCCATTAGAGCGCGCGCTGGTGTAATCATTTTGGCTATCCCCAATCAACACCATCTCTTTGGGCGTGTAGCGATACGCCTCGATCAAGCGTGCTAACACCTTGACCTTAGCCGGGGGACTCCCGGCAATGCTTTTAAAGTAGGGCGTGATCCCTAAATAGCTACAAAGTGATTGCAACTCCGTATGCAAAGCTGCAGAGGCGACATGGAAAGGATAGTGTTGGTAATGCGCTTGGATAAAGCCCATCACTTCTGTATTGAGATGACTCTTAGAAAAGAGTTCTTTGGCGATGATTTGACCAAACTCTAACACCAACTCCTCTATTTGGGAGGACTCTAAGGGCGTGCCTAAGATGTGGCGGTAGAAATGATCGATTTTCTCTCCCCTAGAGACTCCCCCGCTTGCGTAGTGGTATACCTCAAAGGCTTGCCATGCTTGGGGGTCTATATCCCCAAAAAGACGCTTATACCCCATGCACTTCAAATGCATGCTATCAAAGATCACTCCGTCAAAATCCCACACCACCACTTTAAATTCCATCAACACTCCTTGAGATTGAAAATCTAACACAATCAAATTAACCGCCCAAATTTACGCTCTCTTCGCTCAAACAACGCGATGATCTCTTGCAAATGTGCGGGAGTAAAATCCGGCCACAGCACCGGACTAAAGAAGAGTTCAGCATAGCTAGATTGCCAAAGCAAGAAATTAGACAGGCGCATCTCCCCACCCGTGCGCACCAACAAATCTACATCGGGCATGCCTGCTGTGTCCAAATGCGCCCCAATGAGCTCTTGCATATCTGTCCCCTCTTTTTTGTGGTGTAAAATGCGCGCGCAAGCCCTAGCGATCTCATCGCGCGCACCGTAATTGAGGGCTAATACTTGGGTTAGGGCACTGTGGTGGGCGGTATCCTTCTCGAGGGCTAAGATGGTTTGGCGCAAAGAGGGGTTAAAGCGTTCTAAATTGCCAATGGCTTTAAAACGAATCTCGTTCTCTAAATAGGTGGATCGCTCTTGAATCAAGTATTTTTTGAGCATGCGCATTAAAAAATCAACCTCTGTTTTAGGGCGACTCCAATTTTCTGTAGAAAAAGCATAGAGGGTTAGATAGGCGATGTGGTTTTGGGCGCACCAAATGGTGATATTGCGCAGGGCGTTAATGCCTTGTTGGTGTCCATGTGTGCGGGGTTTGCCCTGTAATTTCGCCCACCTGCCATTGCCATCCATAATAATTGCTAGATGTCTTAAGGCATTCATTGCGCGCAAATATCCACTAAATAGGCGATGTGTTGGAAGGGGATTTTAGTCTGCTGGCTCAAGCCCACCTCACATGTGCTAGAGCTACAAAACCCGCGTTTTAAATGTTTATCCTTGTAAAAGCGCGCTAAATCTAAGAGGGCGTGTTGGTTTAACTCGGGAGTTAAAAAGCCCTTATTGCCTGCAAAGCCACAACAACCCGTATCGCTGTGCTCTAACACCTCCCCCTGCACGCATGCTTGGGCTAGATCGCGCATAGATTGGCTAAACCCCAATCTTTTAGAGGCGCACATAGCATACAACGCCACACTTTCATCTAAAGGCTTGATTGTGAGGGATTTTAGCAAGATTTCATAGATAAAAATAGGCATGTCATAAATGGGCAAGCCTGTATCATGCAAGCTCTCTACCAAATGCGCGCTACACGCGCTGTGATCGAGCACAATGGGGATCTGTCCATTGTCTGAGAGGCGTTTTAAAAGCTCGGTATTATTGCGCGTGTTTTGTGCGCTCAAGTCCTTATAATTGATAAAAGCCTTGCCACAACAAAATTTAGGCAATTCGTGCGGATAAATCACCCCAAAGCCCGCTTTTTTGCATAGAGATTCAAAGACTTCTTGCAAGCTACGCGAATCAGGCATGCGTTTTGAGGGCGCAAAGGCGCGATTGATGCAAGTAGAGAAATAGAGGACATTTTTAGCTGAGGGTTTGCTGTGCAATTTATAGGCATTGGAGCGGGGCATGTAGGCAGAGATGGCTGGTGTGCCCAGTTTGGCATGGGCTTGCTTGGAGAGTTCTTGCAATCTCTTAGGACCTAAAACCACTTGCCCTATTTGTGCCACGCTTAAACCTACTTTAAGCGCGCTAATGGTGTTGTCCAAATGTTTTAAAATCTCTTTGGCAAGCAGGGGGGCTTTTTCTTGAGCACGGCTTTTAAGCGCGATGGTTGCGCTATCAATGCCCAAAGGGCAAAGAGTGGAGCACATATGACATGCCGCACAGGTTTCATCGCTCAAATAGGCATACCCCTCTAATAACTCCTCTAGCAAGGCTTGATCGCTTACATGTCTTTCTTGAGCGCGCTTTGTCAAATGGGCGATCTCTCTTTGTAGCACGATGCGTTGGCGGGGCGTTAAAGAGAGATAACGACTCGGACAAATGCGCTCACAAAAGCCACACTCCATACAAGGTTCTAGCTCAGGGGTGATAGGCACACTCTCTTTTAAGTTTTTGGTGTGGATGTGGGGATCGTCTGAAATAATGACATCGGGATTAAGCAAGCCTTGCGGATCAAAGAGAGCTTTAATGCGCTGGCAAATGCTATAAGCCTTTGTCCCCCACTCTAGCTTGACAAAGGGGGCAACCATGCGCCCGGTGCCATGCTCGGCTTTGATCGAACCTTGCAAAGAGGCGACCATGTGGGCTAAATTCTCCATCAGCGCGCTAAATTGTGCCCTCTCTTGGGGGTTTTCTAGTAGGGGAGTGATCAAAAAGTGCAAATTCCCACTTAGGGCATGCCCAAAGATCACGCTGTGCTCTTTAAAACCATGCTTTTCTAGCAACTCTTGTAAGTGGGCGATCCCCTCTTGCAAATGCGCCATGTCAAAACATAGATCTTCTGTGATCACGCTTGCCCCCATGCGCCTGCGCCCCGCTACGATGGGGAAAAGCCCTTTGCGGATCTTCCACCAAGTGTTGTATTCTTGAGGCTTGGAGCTTTGCGCAAGGGGGAGGATTGTGCCCACAGCTTGTAATTTTTCTAGCACAAAGGCGCTATTTTTCTCTAAGGTGTTGGGGTCTGCGCTCTCTAGCTGGGCTAAAATGCAAGCATACCCGGGTTTGACTTGAGCTAATACGCTGGGCATCCCCTCCACGCCCTGCACACTGGCTAAACAGGCATAGTCCATCAATTCGGCGGCACTGATTTTATCCGCATTTTGGGCTAAAATGCGCACCGCCTCTAAAGCGGCGTTAAGAGTTTCATAAAAGAGTAAAAAGCAAGTTTTAAAAGGCAAATCGGGGACACAATGGAGCTCACAGCTAGAGATAAAACCTAGCGTGCCCTCTGAGCCAATGAAGAGATGGCTTAAAATCTCAATGGGGTCTTCAAAATCAATGAGGGCGTTTAGACTATAACCGGTGGTGTTTTTGATCTTATATTTCTTGGCAATGAGGGCGTGTAATTCTGTGTCCTCTAGGATTTCTTGGCGCAAATCTAAAAGAGTTTGCAAAAGGGGGGCATGGCTTTGCTTGAAGTTGGCTACACTTCTAGGATCGCTAGTGTCCAAAAGCGCGCCATCGGCTAAGATCAGGCGGATAGATTTGAGGGTTTGATAACTATTTTGCGCCACTCCACAACACATCCCACTGGCATTATTGGCTAAAATCCCCCCCAGCATTGCTGTAGCGATGGTCGCTGGGTCTGGTCCTATTTTTCTCAGGTAGGGTTTTAGGGCATTGTTAGCTTGTGCGCCGATCACACCACAACCCAAGCGCACACTTGAATCCTCAGGGTTGATTTGGATGTCTTGCCAACCCAAACTAGCCATCACCAAGACTCCCTCAGAACATGCTTGTCCAGAGAGTGAACTACCTGCCGCGCGAAAAGTAAGCGGGGTATGGTATTGACGCGCTAGGGCATAAATACGCATGATCTCCGACTCACTCTGTGCCTTGATCACAAGCTTTGGGATATAGCGATAACATGAAGCATCGATGCCATAGACCACGCGGCGTAAATAATCCTTGTAAATTCGATCGCCTAAAAACTGCTGGGCTTCTTGGTAAAAGGCGGTGTAGTTAGCCTGCATGAGATTGAGCCTTTGAAATGAGATAAGGCATTTTAGCACTTCTAGTTGTCTGTGCGTAGGGGTTTTTACATTCCAAACATAAATGTGCTAGAATTTGGGAAAAAATAAAGGATAGTGATGCATGAATACGCCCACCACCGCGTGGATTTACAGGATTTCAACCCTAAGGATTGGTGTATTATAGACATTCGAGATGCACAGGCTTACCAAGAGGCGCATTTGAAAGACGCGATCCACCTCAATGACCTAGAGGCTATTAGGCAATTTGCCCTAGAACGCCCCATGAGCAAAATTCTCTTGCAATGCTACATAGGGCGCAGTGCCGCCCATTATGCTAGCCTATTGCACGAAGCAGGGCTAGAAAATGTCTATTTTCTAAAGGCATGTGTGGAGGATTTTGAAGCGCATGGTTTAGAGATGGTGCGCGCCTAATTGCAACCTAGTATCGTGGTGGTAGGGCTTAGACCGTATGAGGACGATTTGCAGGTCCAAAGCCTTGTTTGCAACACCCTAGAGTATCTGCCCCTTGGTGCGCAAGGTGTGAATATAAGCACACCCCAAGGGGTGCTAGATGTGAGTGGCATCGGCGCGTTGCTATTCACCTCTAAAAATGCCCCCCTAGCCCTAGAACATAGTCTGCAAAACACGCATGTTTTGGCGGTGTTGAAGAGCTTGCCTAGCTTTGTGCTAGCTCCCCAAAGCGCGCGTTGGGCTCAAGATTTAGGCTTCCAAGTTGCCTTTGTCGGGCAAAGAGCCCAAGGCGCGTTATTCGCTCAAGAAGTGTTGCCCCACTTACAGGCGTGCTTGCAAACCAAAAGCGCGTTGTATGTGCGCGCCCAGCACAGCGCGTTCAATTTAGGGGCGTGGTTACAAGCCCATGTCAGCGTGCAAGAACTCATCGCCTACACCAATAAACCCCTAAAACTATCCGCCCATCTCAAGCCCCCACCCCACTCCATTCTCATTTTTAGTGCCCCGAGCGCTTACAAAGCCTTCGTGTTTAATTTTGGCTGGGATACAAGTTACCGCGCCATCGCCCTAGGAGAGAGCACCTACCGGGCTTTTGAATCCCATGTGCGCGCTCTCATTAGCCCTGAACCCAGCTTGCAAGCCAGCGTGGCGTTAGCCAAAGAATTGGCTAGCTGTGTTAGATTAGTCTAAAAAGGAGAGTGGCATGGGCATGGTGGTTTGGGCGGCTTTGGGGGGGGCTTTGGGGAGTTCTTTGCGCTATTTGGTGGGTAAAGTCGCCCCAACACGCTTTTTAATGTGGGAGAGTTTCCCCCTAGGCACTTTCAGTGTGAATTTGATCGGGTGCTTTGTGATCGGCTTTGCGGGGCATTTAGCCACAAGGGGGGTGTTAGGAGATCGCGTGGGGGTATTTTTCATCACGGGGGTGTTGGGAGGCTTTACCACCTTTTCTTCTTTTGGGCTAGATACCCTAAAACTCTTGCAAAAGCAGGCTGTCAGCGAAGCCCTAGCCTATGTGCTAGGCACAAATCTCTTAGGGTTAGGGTGCGTGGCGTTGGGCTGGGGCTTGGCTAAGCTGGTGGGTTAGCCACCTGCTTTTCTTGCGCCTTGATCTCTAAGAAATAGCGCGTTAAGATAAGGGTCTGCAATAAGGTAGCAAAGAAGTTAAAGACGGGGATTAAAGAGAAGAGATAGGCTAAAATCGCCACCTTGTGGAGGGGGATTTTGTGATCCCTTAGCACTTGTGTGTAGCGTTCTTGATTAAAAAGAGAAGTGGCGATGTCAAAACAGAGGGTGTTCTTAAAAAAGAAGTAATGGGGGATTAAAGAGAAGAAGACTCCAACAAAGGGGATGAAGTAAAGCGGGATACACACCAACAAAAACATACACAAATAAGCCAGCTGTTTGAGGAAGTGTTGTAAGCAAAAGTTAAAATCTCCAAAGCCCTCTAGGCAGAGGTCTGGGTAGTCTTTCTTGCGCACGAAAGAAACCACGATGGGGGTGTAAAAGATCGCCACTAGCACATTGCCAACCAAGCTTAAGATCAGCACAAACAAGCCCAGTAAGATGTAAACAAAGGTTTTAAACAGCAACAAGAAAAACGCGGGCATAAACCCCCCGCTGTGCGCGTAACGATACCAGCTAGTGGGTAAAAATCCCTCTATAATGCGCACCAGATTATCCCCAAAGTAAAAGAGCAAAATCCCCCAAAACAACAGCCCGACAAGCACAGGACCCAAATTTAAAAGCAACATTTTCCAACTCAAAAAGTCTTTCCAACTCTCTTGGATGGTGCGCAATGGACCTTTCATGACTCCCTCTTTCTTATTTATTTAAGTTTAGCATGCTAAAATGCAAGCTTATGTGCGCTTGCTGTAGCAGGCTCTCATTTTACAATACTTTGGAGAATTTTATGGTTAAAAAAAGCGTGTTGAGTGTGGTCTTGGCCGGTGTGCTTGGCGTGGGCATGGTGGGGGCAACCACCCTAGCGACCGTTACTTTTCCGAGCGCGCAAACGGGCAAGGCAAATAAAAAGACCAAAAAGGTTAGCCAACCCGAAGTGGTGGACATCACAGAGAGCGATTTTGATGTAATCAAGCAGAGAAACCCCAATTTTGACTTTGACAAGCTCAAAAAAGATCAACAAATGAGCTTGCTAGAACAAGCGATTAACAATCTCTTAATCGAACGAGAAGCTAAAAAAGAGAACTTAGAGGACACCCCAGAGTTTAAGCACAGCATGGAGAGCTATAAAAAGCAACTCTTAGTAGAGATTTGGGCTAAGCGCAAGGCAGAGGTTATTGGCAAAGAGGAAATTCCAGAAGCGCAGCTCAAAAAGTATTACGAAGCCAACAAGTCAAAATTTGTGCAACAAGAGGCACAGGCTAGGCATATCTTGGTTAAGACGGAAGCCGATGCCAAGCGCGTGATCTCTGAGCTCAATAAAGTGCCCAAGAACAAATTGGAGCACGAGTTTATCAAAATTGCCAACCGCGACTCCATTGATCCCAACACCAAAAACACCAAAAACGGAGGCGATCTAGGTAAATTCCAAAAAAACCAAATGGCACCCGAATTTTCTAACGCGGTTTTCTCTCTTAGACCGGGCACCTACACCAAAAAACCCATTAAAACAGAGTTTGGTTACCATGTCATCTACTTGATGAAAAAGAACGAACCTGTAACCCCTACCTACGCGCAAGCCAAACAAACCATCATTGGGATCATCAAAGAACACCAATTCCAAGAGTATGTCAAGGGCGAGTTAGACAAATTGCGCAAACAAGTCAAGATCGACATCAAATAAACCCCTGTTAGGAGCACCCCATGTTAGTCAAAGGCAGTGAGATTCTCAACAAAGCCCACCAAGAGGGCTATGGCGTGGGCGCGTTTAACTTCGTGAATGTGGAAATGTTACGCGCCATTTTTGAGGCAGCAGATAGTGCAAAATCCCCCTTAATCGTGCAAGCCAGTGAGGGAGCGATCAAGTATCTGGGCATTGACATGGTTTTAAGTCTCGTGCAAACAATGGTTAAGCGTTATCCTCACATCCCTGTAGCCCTGCATTTGGATCATGGGACGACTTTTGAGAGCTGTAAAAGAGCCGTGGATGCGGGCTTTACCTCTGTGATGATTGATGCCTCCCACCACCCTTTCAAAGAAAACCTAGAGCTCACTAAGCAGGTGGTCGATTACGCTCACTCTAAAAATGTAAGTGTAGAGGCAGAGTTAGGGCGTTTGATGGGGATTGAAGACAATATCTCTGTAGATGAAAAAGACGCGGTCTTGGTCAATCCGGACGAGGCTGAAGAGTTTGTCAAAATCAGCCATGTGGATTATTTAGCCCCAGCCATAGGCACAAGCCATGGAGCCTTTAAATTCAAGGGCGAACCTAAATTAGATTTTGAAAGGCTTGTAGAGGTCAAAGAGCGCACCAATATCCCTCTAGTCTTGCATGGTGCTAGCGCGATCCCCCAGAAAGTTAGCCAATCCTTCCTAGCCACAGGGGGGGATTTAAAGGGAAGCAAGGGCGTTCCCTACGCGTTCTTGCAAGAGTCCATCAAGGGGGGGATCAACAAGGTCAATATAGACACCGATTTGCGCATCGCTTTCATCGCGCAGGTGCGCAAAGTCGCCAACGAACACCCTAGCGAATTTGACTTACGCAAGTTTTTTACCCCGGGCATTGAGGCGGTCAAAGAGGTCATTGTAGAGCGCATGCACCTACTGGGTAGCGCTGATAAAATCTAGGAGGATTTGATGGCTATTGGGATGAGTGAGCTAAAGAAAAACCTCAAGATTGAGATTGCTGGTGTGCCTTACCGTATTGTGGAATACCAGCATGTCAAGCCGGGCAAGGGGGCAGCTTTTGTGCGCGCCAAGATCAAGTCTTTCCTAGATGGCAAGGTGATTGAGAAGACTTTTCATGCCGGGGATAAGTGTGAAGAGCCTAATTTAGTGCAAAAACCCATGCAATTTCTCTACTTTGATGGCACAAGCTACCAATTCATGGACACAGAAACCTATGAACAGATCGCTTTGAGTGAGGATCAGGTGGGCGAAGCTCCCAAATGGATGCTAGAGGGCTCGCAGGTGCAAGTGCTATTCCACAACCAAAAGGCGATCTCTGTAGAAGTCGCCCAAGTGGTCGCGCTCAAAATCGTGCAAACCCCCCCCAATTTCAAGGGCGACACTTCCAGCGGCAGCAAAAAGCCCGCCACCCTAGAAACCGGCGCGGTGGTGCAAGTGCCCTTCCACGCCCTAGAAGGAGAGGTGATCAAGGTCAATACCCAAACCGGGGAGTATTTAGAAAAACTCAAAGCCTAAAAGGGGGGGGTGCTCACATACTCTTTGGGACCTGCACATCGTCATAGTCGATCGCTTGATCGAAGACCTTACTAACGCCACGCATGATCTGCTGGATCGTCTTGTTGTCAAGCACCTCGATATTGGTCAATAGTTGTTGCAGGCGCGCTGGGTTGTAGCTATTAACCCGCACCAACATAAACACCTCTTGGTTATTGGGGTTGATGTATTCGCCTAGCTGGATTTCCTTGCCTAAGCTCGCTGCGATGGCTTGGGTGATCATCTTGAAAATCTCGCTATCAAAGGGTTTTTGTTCTGCGTTCTGGGCTACAGTGTAAGCCCCCTTGATTTTATCTGCGATGTGGATCGCCACGCGGAACCTAGCGCGCTCCCTAGCGATCTTTTCGGATCGCTCCACCTGCCCGTTGATGACATGGGAGCTGTCTATCCCTTGGGTTACAAACATGCTCCTATCTTGGATCATCCACATAGGCATGTTTTGCAAGAAGACCTGTTTTTGGTGTTGGGGTGCGCACGCACCTAGCCCAAAGACTCCTACCAGTGCTAAGGTGCTGATTTTCCAAGTCATCGACCTACACACCCCTACGCCAAAGCACCCTTGACTTCATTGACCCACGCCTCAATGCGCCCATCGGTGAGATCGTCTTGGTTGTCTTCATCTAAGACTAGCCCCACGAACTTACCCCCCTCTACAGATTTAGAAGCCTCAAAGGTATAGCCATCTGTGGAGGTGAAACCTACAACTTTACCCGCCTTAGCTTTTTCATACAGATGATAAATTCCCTCTGCAAAGGTCTCAGAATAGGTGTCTTGATCGCCCAACCCCACTAGCGCGATGGTTTTATTGGCAAAATCGGCTTCACTTAGAGTGCCCAAAAAGTCCTCCCAATCGCTTTGTAAGTCCCCAGCTCCTGCTGTGGGAGCCACCAACACCACAGAGCTAAAGCTATCAAAATCCGCCTTAGAGGCTTTAGCCACATCAAAAACCTTAGCCCCGCCTAGTTTTTCAGAAAGCTTATTGCTGATAGTCTCAGAATTCCCGCTATCCGTTCCATAAAAAATCCCAACTGCCATAACTATCCTTTAGCGAAATTTAGCATCAAGTGCTCCCCCCATTGTAGCCAAGTTTAAAGAAAATATCAAGCCCCCTTAATGTCCCCCGCGTTCCTTTGTGAAATCATGGTGGGTTTGCGCATCGCTCTCCAAAGCCACCTCTTCAAAGATTTTTTTGACACCTAACATAACCTGCTTGATTGTTTCTGGGTCTAAGAGACTGATCTCTGATAACGCCTTGCCTAAACGCTCTGGGCTATAGCTATTAACCCGCACTAGCATAAACACCTCGTGATTATTGGGGTTGATGTATTCGCCCAATTGCACTTCCTTATCCAAACTAGTCGCAATGGCTTGGATCACTTCTTTAAAGACTTCGTTGTCGTAGGGCTTTTGCTTAGAATTTTGCGTAACATTGAAGACATCTTTAAGCCTGTTGGCGATGTGGATTGCCACGCGGAATCTAGCGCGCTCCCTAGCGATTCCCTCTGAGCGTTCCACTTGACCGTTGATGACATGGGAGCTGTCGATCCCTTGTGTGATGTGCATGCTTTGATCTTGGATCATCCAAGTGGGCATGTTTTGCAAAAAAGCTTGTTTCTTGGGGCTCATCGCGCACGCCCCCAGCATGAGCGCGCCTACCAGCGTTAGGGTGATACGCCTAGACATAACTTTCCTTTAGGTTTGATAGAGGATTGTAGCGTATTTTTAGGCAGAACTTCAATAACAGTGCGCAGAGAGTTTAAAGGGGTTATGGCGGTAAGGATAAGGGTCGATACTCCACTCAAAAACGCGTTCTTGCTGGCGCGCTAGGGGGGTTTTAAAGGTTTTCAAATAGGTTTTGGCAAAGAGCCAATGGGAGAGAATCTCTTGCAACTTATTGTGGAAAGGATTCAACACATCCAGGCGCAGGCTACATTGCTGGAAATCCAATCTCCCTTCATTTTTGATCTTCACTTGCGCGACAAAGGCATTCGTGTAGACAAGCGCAGCGGCATGTTCGATGCTGGTTTGGATTTTCAAGAATTGGTCTTGGGTAACATAGCGCACCCCAAAGGGCGCGCCAAAGAGCGCCACAAACGAGAGCCCCAAACACAGCGCAGAGATCACCCCCCTAAAGACAATCCCCATAGAAAAAAAGCATAAAAAGAGAAAATAATGCCCTCCAAACACCCATAGAGCTAAGGGGCTGGTCTGCGCCCAAAAGGCTTGTAATGTCTCCAAAAGGTGTTGCAAAATGGCGTTCATGGCTATTTATGCGCCCCTTGTGTGGCTAGGGCTTTGGGTTTACTCTTGGTGTCTAGCCAAATATTGGGCACAGCCCCCCCGGGGGTAAGTAAAATCTGGGCGTTTTGGTTGGCTTTAAGCGCTTCATTAAATTGCCCTTGCACCTCAATTTGGCGTAAGCTTAAGAGCTTATCGGTCAGGCTTTGGGCGATGCTCAAATTAGCTGCGGATTTAGCCTTGGCTTCAATCACGATCGCATCAGCCACCCCCTGGGCTTTGATCCGATTGGCATCGGCTTCCCCCTTAGCTAAGGCTGCTAACTTCTGTGCCTCTTGCTTGGCGCGTTCCACCTCATACTTCACCCTTTCAGATTCCTGCCTAGCAATCTGCACCTTTTCAATCTGTTCCTTGATCTTTTGGGGCAACACAATCTCTCGAAGCTGGATTGAACTAAGTTCTACGGGGGCATTGGGCAATTTGGAAACCTCTTTATTGATGTCGGTATTGATCAGCGTGGCGATTTCATTGCGCTTGATGGGCAGATCCTCTGCAGGGTAGCGCCCCACCACGGAGCGTACCACATCGCGCACCACCGGGTTGATGATCTTTTGCTCCCAACTCAAGCCATAAGTGGCGATGGTTTGGGGTGTGGTTTGGGCATTGAGGCGATATTGCACGGTGAGCTCAATAGAAACCGTCAAACCCCTAGAATCCATCACATTGATTGCATCGTTTCTAAAAATGCCTTGATTCTTGCCCACAATCCCCATATCTTCCGTGCGGGAGAAATTGATGGTGCGCACGCGCGTATCGATCACCAAAATATCTTGCACTAGGGGGATGAAAAAGTGAATCCCGGGCTGTAAAGGCAGGGGATCGTATTTCCCGGCGGTGATCTTGATGCCAATTTCACCAGATTGGATAATGGTGAAGGGCTTGGCTAAAACCAACAACACCAACACGATCACAAAAACCACAAAGCTGGTGAATTTCTTAGATTGCAAGAAATTAGGAGGTAGAGTGGGTTTAAAAGGAGGAGGGTTCTTAGGCTGGTTGGAATTTTTCGAATCCTCAGGGCGGGGATTGGATTGTTTGTTTTTGAGATGCTCGTTGAGATCAATGGGCATGGCTGTCCTTGCGCGCGCGGGCTAAAATGGCTGTTGTCATAAACTACCTTTGTCTATACCCTTGTCGTGGGGGTTTATGAGTCTTAGAGTGGGATCTGGAGTGTTGGTAGGGTTTTTTGGAGGGGGGGCGATCTAGGGCATGTGGGTCTAGGGCGATCTTTTGGCTTTTAAATTGTAGGCTCAAGAGTTTTAAGGTGAGTTGAGCGGGTTCAAATTGTTCCATGAGTCGCTCATACACGCTCACCACCTCTTCATCGACCTCTACCTTAGAGAGCGCGCGCACCAAGCGATCTTCATCCATGTTGGGGATTTCATACAGTTCAATGCTAGAACCGATCTCTTTTTGCATGCGCAAGAGTTCTTTATACTCTAGGGGGGTTACTAGAGTGATGGCAATCCCCTTTTTGCCCGCGCGCCCCGTGCGTCCGATGCGATGGATATAACTCTCAGTGTTGAGGGGCAAGTGGTAGTTAAAGACATGGCTTACATCGCTAATATCTAACCCCCGACTGGCTACATCGGTAGCCACCAGCACATCGGCGCGCTTAGATTTAAAAGCCTTGATGGATTCTTGACGCGCGCGCTGTTCCATGTCCCCATGCAAAGGTGTGGTCTTATAACCTCTCTCCACTAAAAATTGGTGCAACTCGTCCACTTCGCGCTTCATGCGCATAAAGATGATGCTCTTGTTGTGGTTTTCTTTATCTAGCAAGCGCATGATCGCCTCATTGCGCTCGTGTTCGTTGATCACATAAAAGCGTTGTGAGATGTCGGCATTGGTAACATGGCTGGGCGCGATGTGGATAAAGGCGGGGTCTTGTAAAATTTTGGTGGCTAATTCTTTGATGGGGGGGGGCATGGTGGCTGAAAAGAGTAAAATTTGCGCGTCCTCGGGCAGGTAGTCAAAGATTTCTTCAATATCATCTAAAAAGCCCATGTCTAGCATCTCATCGCTTTCATCTAATACGACTACCTTAGGCGCAAAATTTTTTAACCTCTTGTGTTTGAGGTGGTCTAAGAGTCGCCCGGGTGTGGCGATCATCACTTGGGGCTTTCTCTCTAAAAGCTCGCATTGCTTGCGGATACTCTGCCCACCATAGACGCAAATAGTGCGCGTGCGCGCGCTCTTGCCCAAGCGGAAAATCTCATCGCTAATTTGCATCGCCAATTCTCTAGTGGGCGTGATGATGAGGGCTTCTACACTTTGGTCGTTCTTGAGATTGTGGATAATGGGCAGAGCAAAGGCGGCAGTCTTGCCCGTGCCCGTTTGGGCTTGGGCGATCACATCTTTGCCCTGCAAAATTAACGGGATAGCCTTTTCTTGAATAGGGCTAGGTTGCACAAAGCCCACATCCGCAATGGACTTCAAAATCTTGGGATGCAAACCCAAATCTTTAAAACTCACAGAAGTTTCTGGCGCGCTGGAATGTTCTGTTGGCATGGATAAAAACAACCTTTGTTGGGATTTTAATGGGGATAATCCTAAAGTAAATTCACGCTATTATAGCTAAAAAACCTTAGGATCGTCCATGCTAGAAAATGGTCTCTTATCTGTTTTTGATCAAACTCCCTTGTTCGCCTCTTTTTTAGCCGGGCTCTTGGCTTTTTTGAGCCCCTGCGTGTTGCCCTTGATTCCTGCCTATCTCTCCTACATTAGCCAAAGTTCCCTAGAAGAGATCAAAAACGGGCGGGTGCATCGTTTTGGGGTTTTGCTCAAGGCGGGGTTATTTGTGCTAGGCTTTGGGATCGTTTTTTGGCTCTTAGGCGCGTCTATGGCGCGTATTTTGCATAATTTCTTTTCGAATGTGTGGGTGCGTGTGCTGGCCGGGGGGATTGTCTTGCTCTTTGGTTTGCATTTTTTAGGGGTGTTGCGCTGGAGTTTTCTCTACCGCGCTAGGGTGCTTAACCTCAACATGGGGGCGCAAAATGCCCTTTTGCGCCACTTATTACCTATTGTGCTAGGTATGGGCTTTGCGCTGGGTTGGACTCCTTGCATTGGTCCCATTTTCACGAGCATTGTGCTCTTGAGCGGGAGCGAACAGGCTTATGGCTTGACGCTTTTAGGGGTGTTTATCGCCGGGTTTGGGATTCCTTGGTTAGTGGTGGCTTTGGCATTGGATAAGGCTTTGAATTTGCTTAAAAGCGTCAAACCTTACATGCGCGCTGTGGAGATAGGCACTGGGGCGATTTTGTTACTTATGGGTGTGCTGATTATGAGTGGCAAGATGGAATCCTTGGGCGCGTGGTTGGGCTAGGGGTGTGGCGTGTTATTGAAAAATGCGTGTGTCAATGGGGTTTCTTGTTGTGTGCGTGTGTTAGATGGGATCATTGCGCAGATAGGCACGCATTTAAACCCCCAAGCCCAAGAAATGTTTTTAGAGTGCGGGCATAAGACTTTATTACCTAGCGCGATAGATTTAGGGGTGTTTTTACACAGCCTAAGCGCGTCCACCTACACACATCTTAAAGCGCAAGCGTGCATGGGGGGGGTTGGCTCTTTAATGGGTGTGCCTCTAGCTCCGCTCTACTCTCTTAAAGAAGCGCATATGGAGCCCCTAGAGTTCGTGCAAGAGTTTAGCGACAACGCTTTTAGCCCCCTAGATTATGGCGCAACTAGGCAGGCTATCGCGCACAAAGACATCGTCTGTTTGCACCCCCTAGACACCAACCAACGCCTGCAAGATTTAGCTCTATTGCGCGCCGCGCTCCCTGACTCTATTCGCGCATGCTTGTATCTCTACAACCTAGAAGGGCAAAAACTTCTGCCCGTGTTAGATTACGCGCGTATGCTCGATCTCAAACTCATTTGTGGGGTGCGGGGTTATGAGGGGCGTTTTAGCATGGGGATAATGGATCAAACCTCCTTGGCTTACGAGCTAGGTTTACCTAGTGTGAGTCCGCTCATCCAAGTTAAAGAAGTGGGTAAAGTGGGGGCTATGGCTTTGCACACAGGGTTGGATATTTTGTTAGATAGCGTGGTGGAACCCGATGCTTTTAATGTCATTAGGGCTTTGAAAACTCTAGGCGCGCCCCTATGGG
Source organism: Helicobacter sp. L8 (assembly GCF_003660355.1). NCBI lineage: Bacteria > Pseudomonadati > Campylobacterota > Epsilonproteobacteria > Campylobacterales > Helicobacteraceae > Helicobacter > Helicobacter sp. L8. The sequence continues at coordinate 24,386 of NZ_QXQR01000004.1, read as the reverse complement.
TGCAAACCCCCCTACACCATTTGGTTTTAGATGAAAGCGTTTACCAACACTACGATCCGCGCACAAAAATTCTCCCCCCTTTAAAAACTAAAGCCACCCAAATGCGCTTGCGCGCCTTGCTTGCCACAGACATTGACATCTTGACCAGTTTACACTACACCCACCCTCTGCACTTACACATCTTCGAGGACGCGCCCTTTGGGATGAATAGCATTGACGCTTTTTTCCCCTTAGCCTACACGCACTTGGTTAAAAGTGGCTGTATTAGTTTGTCAAGATTAATAGAGCTTATCGCCACGAATCCGGCACGCTTTTTAGGGCTCAATTGTGGGAGAGTCGAGGTTGGTCAAGAGGCGCGCTTAATGCTAGTGGATTTAACAGCCAAAAGCCAAGTGGATAACCCGGCTAGCATTTACCATAACCAAGTGTTAGACGCGCGCATAGAGTGGATCATGCAAGGCGATGAGGTGGTGTCTTTATGCAAGAGCTAGAGATCATCGGGGCGCGTGTGGTGGCTACTTGCGATGCCTCTTTTAGGGTGATAGAACATGGGGGCGTGGCAATCTCTAAGGGACAGATTATAGAGGTAGGATCGCTGGCGCGTTTGAAAAGCGTGTATGCGCGCGCACGCGTGGCTTTTTACAAACATGGTCTATTGATGCCAGCGCTCACCAACGCCCATATCCATTTTGAGTTTTCCAGCCATAAAAACACCTTTACTTATGGGAGTTTTGAGAATTGGTTAACTAGCGTGATCCAACACAGAGATTTGGTGTTCCGCCACGCCCAAAGGCATATCCGCCACGCCCTGCGCGTCCAAATGCAAAGTGGGGTGGGGAGTGTAGGGGCTATTAGTAGCTATGGCTTAGAGCGCGAAATTTTAGCCCATTCGCCTTTAAAAGTGGTCTTTTTCAATGAGTTGCTTGCCAGCGCACCCCTAGAGCAGAGTTTTCAAGACTTCCAAGCGCGCTATGCCCAAAGCCTCAAGCACAAAAGCGCGCGTTTTATCCCGGCTATTGCCATCCACGCGCCGTATTCGGCGCATAAGCAACTCGCTCAACGGGTGTTGGAGGGTATAGATAAGCGCACCCCTGTTTGCGCGCATTTTTTAGAATCGCAGGCTGAATTAGAGTGGTTAGAGAATCAAGGGGGTTGGTTTGCGCGCTTTTTTCAAGAAGTCTTGGGAGTGGCTAAACCCATGCCTTCTTACACGGGAGTGCTAGATTTTTTAAACCTGTTTACCAACAAACACCTATTGCTTGTGCATGCCCTCTTTGCCCGTTTGGAGCATCTCAAACACGCCCAAGAGATCGCCACCCAAGCCCACATCATCACCTGCCCTAGGTCTAACCGCCTTCTAAGCGGGCATCTGCTAGACCCTACGCGTTTGCGCCCTTTGGATTTGCCTTACGCGTTGGCTACCGATGGGAAAAGTTCTAATTTAGATGTGAATCTCTTAGAAGAATTGCGCCATGCCCTCTTTGCCCTACCGGGTAATCTAGAAGACAACGCCTTAGAACTCTTGTTAGCCTGTAGCGCACGCGCTAGCCAAGCCTTGGGCTTGAATAATGGGAGTTTAGAAGCGGGCAAGGACGCGGATTTAGCCATTTTCACATGCCAAAAAGCCCACACCCCCCTAGAGATCGCCCTAAGCCTCATACAGGCTAAAAAAGCCCGCGCTCTCTATATCCAAGGAAGGCGCGTTTTTCCCTAGTTTTAAGCCAAATTCAGCTACACTCGAAAACATTGTGAATAAGGGATTTGATGGAATTACACCTAGCCAAACAGAGCAGAAAACACACCAGTAAGAGTCTCAAGGTGCGCCTAGAGGACTTGCTAAACAAATACCACCACCATAACGAACATGTCTTCTACTTCGCGCCCACCAACACGCACAAGGACATGTTAAACGCGCTTGCTTGTTTAGAAAAGCAGGGCTATAAGGCGTATTTAAACGAAGTGAAGATCAGCGCGGACGACAAAGATTTTATTTACGCCCTACATATCATTTAGGAGATGTATTTGCAAAAGACCCTTTATATTGAAACGATGGGTTGTGCGATGAATGAGCGGGATAGCCAGCACTTGGCTGGTGAGCTAGCCAAAGTGGGCTACACCCAAATTGATGACCCCAAACAAGCCGATTTGATCTTGTTAAATACCTGCAGTGTGCGCGAAAAGCCTGAGCGCAAATTGTTTTCAGAGATTGGGCATTTTGCTAAGATCAAAAAAGGGGGGGCTAAGATCGGGGTATGCGGGTGTAGCGCTAGCCACATGGGGGCTAGCATTTTACAAAAAGCCCCCAGCGTGGATTTTGTGCTAGGAGCGCGCAACATTTCCAAGATAAGCCAGATCATCCACCAGCCCAAGGCTGTTGAGGTAGCCCTAGATCATGACGATAGCCATTATCTCTTTGAGAGCACCCAAAGCGCGCTCAAAGCCTTTATCAATGTGTCCATTGGATGCGATAAACATTGCACCTATTGCATTGTGCCCCACACACGCGGCAAAGAGATCTCCATTCCCCTAGACTTGATCTTGAAGGAGGCTAGGCGTTGCGTAGAGCGAGGGGTTAAAGAGATCATCTTGTTAGGGCAAAATGTCAATAATTACGGCGCGCGTTTTTCTAGCGCGCACCCTAAGGTGGATTTTAGCGCGTTGCTATGCGCTCTGTGCGCGATTGAGGGTTTGGAGCGAATCCGTTTCACTTCTCCCCACCCCCTGCATATGGACGATGCTTTTTTGGAGTGCTTTGCGCGCCACCCCAAAGTATGTAAGAGTATCCACATCCCTCTGCAAAGCGGTTCTAATGCGATTTTAAGGGCGATGAAACGCGGGTATACCAGGGAGTGGTATTTAAATCGTGTAGAAAAATTGCGCACGCTTGTGCCCGAAGTGGGGATTGGCACGGATATTATCGTGGGTTTCCCCGGAGAGAGTGAGGCGGATTTTCAAGACACCCTAGATGTGGTGCAACGCGTGCAATTTGACACCCTCTATAGTTTTGTTTATTCCCCCCGCCCCTTGACCCCGGCAGCCCATTTAGAACCCAAGGTGCCCACCCCCATTGCCAAAGATCGCTTGCGCCTTTTGCAACAATGCCACCAAGAACTATTGACCCAAAAAGCCAAGCGGGAATTAGGCAAGGTCTATGAAGTCTTAGTGGAACATATAGAACAAGGGCGCGCGCAGGGCAAAAGCGATCAAGGGCGTTTGTTGAGTTTTGAAGCCCGGGGGGTGAGTGTGGGGGATTTGGTGGCCGTGCAAGTGGTGGCGCACCACAAGGGGAGTTTGCAAGCCCAACGCTTAGGGGCTTAATTTGTGTTAAAACGCTTGCGTAATGGAGTGGTGCTAAAAGCCTTGCCCGTGCTATTGTATTGGGTGTTGTGGCTGTTATTCAAGACTTGTAAAAACCGCTTTTTTTTAGCGCAGAGTCTGCAACGCACCTCTTTTATCGCCAGTTTTTGGCATGGGGAGATCGCTATGTTGCCCTTTGCTTACCTACGGCTTAAAAAAACTCCCAATCTCTATGTGATCGCCAGCCAACATTTTGATGGCTCTTTAGCTGCAAGGCTCTATGAGTGCTTTGGCTTCCATGCGATTCGAGGTTCTAGCAAAAAAGGGGGGGTGAGAGTGCTTGTGGAGGGGATCAAACACCTAAAGGCGGGAGCAGATGTGGGGTTAACCCAGATGGTCCTAGGGGACCTTATCATAGCATCGCCGATGGTGTGGTGGCTTTAGCGCAAAAAAGTGGGGTGGGCGTAGTGGTGTGCCGTGTGATCTTTGCTAACGCCTTCACCTTCAACACTTGGGATCGCTTCCAGCTCCCCAAACCCTTTTCAGAAGTGCGCTACTACATGCAAGAACCTTTCTTTATCCCTAAGGACATGGCTTTAGAGCAGGCTAAGGCGTTAGTGGCGACACGCATGCAGGAGTGTGGCTGATGTGGCGCGCGATTAAGGGGATGTTCTATGACACCATTAAAGAATTGTTCTTTTCTGATGTCTTTATCTGTTTCAATGTGGATCATGAGATTTTAGTGGGGCGGGTGGAACATCTCAAACGGGGCAAAACCTTAGAAGTGGTGAATAAAGTCTACGCGCTCAAAAATGGGGTGATCCCCATTAAAGCCCTGAAGGACGCTAGGAATTTCACGCGAATCTACCCCTTTTCTTATCTGTGTGGCATGGCTAAGAGTTTGGATCAAGGGGTGTGCCCAAAGGAACATTTGGAGCACTATGCCCCTGTGCCTAAGAAAGAGTTGGTGTTTTTAGAAATAGATCAGCATTACTTTTTCATCCCTAAGAAATCCCTCAAAGAGGAGATCGCCTTCTTTGAAAGCGCGCTCTTCAAGGCAGACTATATTTTTTCGCCCTTCTTACTCATGTATGGCTGCATCCGCCCTAATTTACAAGAATGCGCTACCTTGTATGCTATGTTGGAGTATTCTAGGCTCTGTGTGCTCATCACGCACCACAAAAAGATTTGCTACGCGCAATGCTACAATCTAAAAATCCCCGAACATTTGAGTGTGGACACTAAGGAGGAACAAGAGGACTATGCCCAAGAGGAAGTCTTTTTAAAATCCCTATTGAGTTCTATGGAAGCCAATTTGACTCACATGGGCGATACCGCCCAAATGCACGAGCAAATCCCGGGTGAAAACACGCCCTCCTCTTCAGCCCAAGAGATCAAACTCTTAGAAGAAGAAAAAGCCACCCTTGGAGAAATTGTCAGGCTTCTGCAAGACAGCCTCAAGCAGGCTTACAAGCACCCTGTTTATCCCCTAGAAGACTTTGTGGAGCAAGCCTATATCCTCAACACCTACCAGGTAGGATCGCGCATGTTGGAGAAATTGCAAGATGAGTTGATGTTGGAAGTGTCTTGTATCCCCATTTCTGTCGTGGAACAATTGAGTCTATTTGCCCGCAGAGAACAGAACGATGATGCGCTATAGTTATAGTAAACCCCACGCCAAACACATGGTTAGCCCACACACGAAGGTGTGGGTATTTTACATGGTGTTGGCGGTGGGTTTAAGCGTGTGGATGGCGCATTTTTTAAACCAAGAAAGCCGTGTAGCCAACCACAGAAGTGAGATCGCCCAAGTGGAGAGCAATATCTATGGGCATGAGAGCCAACGGGTGCGCAGCAAACACAAGCAATTGGAAAAAAGAGTCCAAGAAGTGGATCACAAGAAAGTTTACATTCTCAATGTCAGGGATTCAATCAAGGGCATTTTGGAGATCATTCCAGATTCCATCACGATCCAATCCATCACCATTGATTATTCCAGCCTCACCATTAAAGGGATCGTGCCCTCTAAAGAAGTGTTCCAATTGTCCTTACAGCAGCGCCTCAATTCCATTTTTGAAAATAGCCAAGTTAGCTTCTACCCCATGGGGAATGGGTCATTTAGGTTTGTGTCCAATAATTCTTCTGTCATACCCTTCATCGACAAGGACCCCAAATGAGCAAAGAAGCCCAAGAGAGCAAACAGGAAAGCCACTTTACCGAGAGCGTAGCCTTTGAGAGGCTGGTTAGAAACTCCCTATTCACTCTGATGTTTTTCCTCTTGGCGATCCTCTCTGTGCGTTTTTTGGTATGGGACAATTTAGAGAAGTTTCGCTCCCAACATGGCGATGAAGTGCAAAAACTCATGATCATGGCGCACAAGCAAAAAGCCTTTTTTGAAACCTTTGCAAACTACCAAGCCTACAAACACTCCATCGCGTCCAAACTCGCCCACCCTAGTTACCAAGATAGTATTAACACACTCAACCAGCTTCTCAAACAACACTTCACCCAAGTGCAAATCCAAGCGGGCACTGAGGACAAACACTCCCAAGCCGACATTATCCACGAAATTTTCTACATCAAAGCCCATGCCCACTCTTTAGACGATCTATATACCTTTTTAAAAAACATGCTCAATATCAGCAATTATGCCCAAGTGGCACTTCCCATCAGTATCACCAAACAAAAGCACGATTTGGCTTTAGAGTTTAGGATTCACATTGAATACAGAGTTACAGAGTTTTAAATTTGACCCAAAGGCTTGCGCTTCTTGCGGGGCGCGTTGTTGCAAGGGCGCGGGTTATGTGTTTTTGAGTGTCATGGAGATACAAGAGATCGCGGCATTCTTGCAGATGTCCCTCGATCAATTTGGGAGGCGCTATCTTAGGCGTGTAGGGCATGCCTACAGTTTGCTAGAGCGCGCAGATAGCCAAAAAGCCTGCGTGTTCTTAGACATCCCAAGCCAACGATGCCAAATCTACCCCGTGCGTCCCAAACAATGCCGCACCTACCCTTTTTGGCACAATGACAAAACCCCTCAAGAGCGCGCGTTAGAGTGCCCGGGGGTGGTGCTTGAGTAAATCAAATGTGGAGGATTTATGCTATATTTTACTAAAGGAGCCAACATGAAAAAAACGACTTCTTTTAGGCGCAAAGGCGCGCTATTAACCATGACGCTTGCTAGCATGCTTTTTGCCCAAAACTTAACAGAAGACCAACAAATTCTCATCACTTCCGATGCGTTCCATCGGGGCGATTTTGCCACCGCCAAGCGGGGCTATTTGCATCTCTACAAGGAAACAAACAACATTTTATATGCCAAAGAAGCGGCGATCTCTGCGGCAAGTTTGGGCGACATTGGCACCGCCGTGAAACTAGCCATGCTCTATAGGAAAATCACCAAGGACAAAAAGGATGTCTCTATCAATAAGATTTTAGTAGATGGCTATATCCAAACCGGGCAGACTGACAAGGCGATCGCGCTCTTGGAAAATATCCGGCGCGAAGACAAGTCCTTGATGTTAGATGATGTGCTAGGTTCTTTGTATTTGAGCCAGAAACGCTACGACAAGGCGTTTTCTCTACTCAACCGCTTTTACAACCAAACCCATAGCGAAGATAGCCTAGAGAAACTCATCACCATCTATTTCATGCAAAATAGCCACCAAGAGGCGGTGAGTTTGCTCAGTTCGCATCTAAAAAATTATGGCTGTTCGCCCGATCTGTGCCAACGCGCCTACAACACTTTTTCGCAACTCAATGAGTTGGACAGGGCTAAGGATGTCTTTGGGGCTCTGTATGAGAGAGATCCCATCGTGCAAAATGCCCAACTCTACATCGCTGTGTTAGTGGCACTCAAAGAATTTGACAAAGCCCAGAAGATTGCCGAGAATTTCCCCTTTGATCGCCGCTTGCTTTTAGACCTCTACACCGCGCAAAAGAAATTCGCTCTAGCCGCCAAACAAGCCAGCCTCATCTACAATGAGAAAAAAGACCCTAGCTTTTTAGCCCTAGAGGCTATTTACACCTACGAGCATCTCAACGCCCTGCACACCCCCAAGAAATCCGAAGTGGTGAAAATCACCCAAAAACTAGAACGCGCCATCGCCGAGCGCACCCAGAATCTCAAACGCACTAAGGGGGATATGAATCCCCAAGACGCGTTTTTTTACAATTTCTTGGGCTATTCTCTCATCGATTACAATTTAGACATCAAAAAAGGCATCGCCTATGTCAAAACCGCCCTAGAGTTAGAACCCGACTCTATTTTCTATTTGGATTCTCTAGCGTGGGGGTATTACAAATTAGGCGAGTGCACGCAGGCTAAAGATGTCTTTGCTAAGATCGACTCTCAAGAAGTCAAAGCCCAGCCCGAACTCAAAGAGCACGCCGATGCAATCGCCAAATGCCACTAGATTTAGACACCCTAAAGCGTTATCTAGAGAACAAACAGGCTTTAACCCCCCTAGAGGTTTTGGGGCGCACTCTAGCTTATAACCCCTATGTGCCCAGACTCAAGGCTCAGGATTTACAGCGCGCCCAAGATCATCCCCAACAGATTGTACGCCTCAATGCGGGTCTAGAACTGGAAGTTTTGCTAGAGCGTTTGGAGTGTGTAGCCAACGCCCTCTTGCTGGATTTCACCCCCCTTTACACCCCCACACCCCCCCTAGAGAGTTTAGACCTGCTAGGCTATGTGCGCCGTCTAAGCTCTAAACCCCTCATCCACCAAGATTATTTTTTAACCCCCTACCAACTCTTAGAAAGCCTAGTGCATGGGAGCGATGGAGTGCTCTTAAACGCGCAACTCTTGGGCGCACAGCTCAAGGACATGTGCGCCTACGCAAGCCGTCTAGGGCTATTAGACATCATAGAAGTGCGTTGCAAGGCGGATTTGAAGGCGAGCGTCTTGGCTAGGGCGAGCGCGCTTTATTTGAGCCAAGATTTTGCTACCCTTTTAGAACTCACCCCCCAACGCTTCCTCATTCTCAAAGACTTTGACGCGCACGATTTGGAGCATGACGGCGTGGACGCGCTGGTTTACCCCTAACTCCCAGCGATTATTTTTTTCACAGATGTAATATATTATTTATTTATTCAATAAGAGTTAAGCTTTTATTATATACAATCAAAATATATTACTAAACAAGTTAGGATTCATAAATGAAACAAGTTAATCAAAATCCTAGTGTGCTTTTAGGAAAGAATCAAACACCAAACACGCTCCCCTCTTTGGCACGCGCCCTCCTGACCTTGAGTTTAGTGGGAGTTGCAAGCCTCTATGCCGAGCAAGAAACCCATACTCTAGGCAAGGTTACCACTTTAGGCGAACGCACCTTTGAGTACAACAACAAGATGTATATCGAGCGCAAAGAACTCCAGCAGCGCCAGAGCAACCAAGTCAACGATCTCTTTAGAACTAGGGCTGACATCAATGTGGCCGGGGGAGGCTTGATGGCACAAAAGATTTATGTCAGGGGCATGGAAAGCCGTCTACTCAGGGTTACCATCGATGGGGCAGCCCAAAATGGGAATATTTTTCACCATGATGCCAACACCGTGATCGACCCGGGCATGCTCAAGGAAATAGAAGTCATCAAGGGGGCAGCCAACGCCTCAGCAGGACCCGGGGCGATCGCGGGGAAAATGGCGATGGAAACCATCGGGGCTAATGACTTCTTGCGTAAAGGGCAAAATTATGGGGGTAGTGCTGCGGTGAGTTTTTACACTAATTTTGGGATGCGCTTTAACACCATTGCTGCTTATAGGGCTGAAAAGTGGGATATACTGGGCTATTTCACCCACCAAAACATCTTTTATTACCGCGATGGGAATAACCTGATGAAAAATCTCTTTAACCCCACCTACGACCTTAGCGACCCCTTTGCGAGCGATAAAGTGATTGGTAGCCCTAGCGAAGAGAACAATGTCCTCTTTAAGATCAACACCTATTTTAACGACAGGGACAGCTTGGCGGTGAGCTATAACATGACGCGTTACAATTCTACGCGTCTATTGCGCCCTAATACCACAAGCGCGATGAGTAAAGCCAATGATCCGGGCACCCAGCCTGCGCCCTTTGTGATAGACTTTGGCAAGGAACTTGCCCACACGATCAACTCTAACAATAATCTCTCTTTCAAATTCAACCATGAGGGTGGGGAGAGTTTCGATCAACCCCGTATCACTTCTACCGCTTTTTTGAGTGTCCGCAATGGGAATTACAATCCCGTCAATAACCCCTTTGCACTCAGCTCTGTAGAACCCACCAACCCAGAATACATCGCCAATGTGCAAACATGGTGCGCGCAAAACCCTAGCGAATGCACCAAAGGGAGTATCACACCCCTATCCACAGGGGGTTATCGCATGACAGATAATAGCACGGGGACTCAGATGGTGCCCAAATACCCCGAATACCACATGGCACCCCCCACCAGTGGCACAAATGGCTGGACCTTGGGCAACGCGGATGCAGAGGGCACTCTGCAACGCGATATTTTCTTGATCAACTCTGGGGTGAATGTTAAGGTGCAACACCCCATTAGCGAGGATTATGGCAATGTCTTTGAATACGGCGGGATTTACCAAAATCTCAGCGTGTTCTCTGGTCTGCCAAGGGGCAATAATGGGCTTTACAAGGGCAATATTAACCCTAATGACCCCACTGGTCCGGGTCTGCCCTATCGCCACTACTATGTGGACCCGGGCACAGAATACCAACAAAACATGAGCTCGCCCAATGCGATCTACCGCGGGTTGCCCCAAAACTCCTATGCCATCGGGCATATCATCGGGGGCTACATGCAGGCTAACTACAATTTCTTAAAAAATCTCATCGTGGGAGCGGGGACGCGCTATGACATCTATCTCTTGCAAGATAAGGATGGTCAGCCCCACATGACTTCTGGGTTTTCTCCCAGCGCGACTATTCTTTATAACCCCATTGACGCGTTGGGCTTGAAACTCAGTTATGCCTATGTAACTAAGGGCGCGTTACCCGGCGATGGGGTTTTGATGCGCGATCCTTCCGTGATCTACCAAAAGAATTTGAAACCAGCTATAGGGCAGAATGTAGAATTTAACATCGACTACAACAACCCCTATTTCAATGTGCGCGGGGCGGCTTTCTACCAGGTCATTAACAACTTTGTCAACTCCTATGGGCAGGACACTTCCAAAAATGGGGGTGGGAACGCCACAGCCAAGAACTTGACGGGCAATTTACCCCAAACCATCGCCATCTTTGGGTATGAGATCAGCGGGAATGTCAAATACAAGAATTTCACGGGCACTTTCTCCTTTGCGCGCTCTTGGCCTACAGCAGCTAACCCCACTGGGTATCCCAAGGGGTATTACTTGCTAGCAGACACCTACGCGCTAGCGGCCACCTATGGGAATGTGGTGATCTTAAAGGGGGATTACACTTTCCCTAGAGCCGGACTCACCTTCACATGGCTTAGCCGTTTTGTTACAAATATGTTTTACAATGGCTATAGTATCTACTACCCGGGCTATGGTTTGATGAATATCCACAAGCCCGGCTATGGAGTGAGTAGTATCTTTGTCAACTGGTCGCCTCCGTCCGGACGCATGAAGGGTTTGCTCTTGAGCGCGGTTTTCAATAATATCTTCAACAAGCAGTATGTTAACCAAACTTCGGTGTGGCAGGCTAGCGCAGACGCGCCCCATGAAGATATGATCGCCACAGCCGGGCATATCCGCATGGCTTTGCCCGAACCCGGGTTTAACGCCCGTTTTGAGGTTTCTTACCAATTTTAATGCGGGGAAACCCGCCCGCTAAAGAACCCCCTCAATGGAATTTTGTTACCATGCGCTCCAAATTTTTTTAAGGAGTTTGTATGCTTTTTGGTGTCATTGGGGTGGGCGGGTTTATCGCCCCCAAACATTTACAGGCGATTCAAGAATTAGGGCATGTATTAGATTGCGCGATGGATGTCCATGATAGCGTGCGCATTTTGGATCAGTATGGGCTAGATTGTGAATTTTTCAACGATCTAGAAGACTTGCACCAATACCTGCAAGATTGCAAGGAGCAAGAGAAATATTTGGACTACATGGCAATTTGTAGCCCTAACTACCTGCATTTTGAGCACATAGAATTTGCCCTCTCGCATGGCGCGCATGTGATCTGCGAAAAACCCCTTGTGCTAGACCCTAGCGAAATTGATGAGATCGCCGCGTTGGAAAAAAAATACAATAGGCGGGTTTTCAATATTTTACAATTACGCCTGCACCCCAATATCATCCAACTAAAAGAGGATGTGCGCGCCGAATTACTCAAAATCCCGGACAAGATTTATGAGGTGTCCTTGACCTATTTGATCTTGCGCGGGAAATGGTATCTCAACTCTTGGAAAGGCGATGAAAACAAGAGTGGGGGGCTGGCGACCAATATTGGAATCCACTTCTTTGACATTTTGCTAGATATTTTTGGGGGCGTGGTAGAAAATGTGGTGCATGTGCACCAAAATGATTGCATGGGCGGGGTGTTGAGCCTAGAACACGCCAAGATTTCGTGGTTTCTCTCTATCAATCCCGAACATTTAGGCGTGCACCGCGACAACGCTTATCGATCCTTAGTGCTAGAGGGCAATGAAATTGACTTTAGCGATGGCTTTGACGATCTGCACACCCAGAGCTACAAACAGATTTTAGAAGGGGAGGGGATAGGCATTGAGAGCGCGCGCCCGGCTGTTGCGCTCGTCAATGCCATTAGGTGTATGCCGGTTAGCGATTTAGACGAAGAGTGCCACCCTCTATGCCACAAAGCCCTAAGCGATTCGCCAGCACCCTAATCGCGCAGGGGTGGGTTTTAGTGTTGGGGGCGTTGTTATTGGGTGGGTGCGCTAAGCAGGCGTATTTAAAGAGTGCTAACAAAGCGCGTTATGCCCAAGACTTCCAACAAGCCATTGCAGACTACCAAAGGGCTGGGGAGTTGGGTAGCGCACGGGCGTATGAAAATTTGGGCTTTTTTTACTGGGAGCGCGCGCCCAAAGACATCACAAAAGCCGTTGTTTCTTTTAGAAAAGCGTGCAAGTTAGGCTCTAAGCAGGCTTGCGCGCTGGTGGCACGCCCCTCTGAGAGCCAAGCACCCACCTATTTAGAAGGCTTGCTCCAAGCCGGTTATACTAATGATCGCCCAAAGATTATGGCTTATTTAAACAAGATGGCACAAATGGGGATCGCACGCGCTTATTTGGCTCGTGGGCTACTAGAAGAGAGCACTAACCCTAAGCAAGCCCTCTTGGACTACCAACAAGCGGGTAAAATGGGGGATATGCAGGCTTACCACACTTTGGGCTGGATTTATGAGCGGGGTTTATTAGGGGTGCACAAAGACATGCACCAAGCGATCAAATATTACAAACGGGGCGCAAAACTAGGCGATCCTTATGCTTGTCATAGCTTAGGGGTGATTTATTGGACTGCTCAAGGCGTGTCCAAAGATCGCAAAAAAGCTAAGAAGTATTTCCTCAAGGCTTGCACACTAGGCTTTAAAGGGGCTTGTGATATGCTCAAAGTGGAGTGGGGATCTGTGCGTTTTTAAAGGTTTTTATCTTGTTTTGATCTAGCCCATTGGTATTTCTCACACTCTTTTTAGGGGATTGGTGCTTGGTTAGTCTTCTTGTATTAGAGTGTGCCCCATGCTAGGTTCTTTGTGTAGATTTTTGATCTTAATATCGTTAGGGGGGTGCTTGATGTGTGCCAAGCCCAATATTTACATTTTAGCCACAGGGGGCACGATTGCGGGGAGTTCTGCAAGCGCGCTCAGTAGTGCTTATAAGTCAGGCTCGTTGGGCGTAGATAGCCTCATTGGGGCGATTCCACAGGCTAAAGAATTAGCCCATCTCAAAGCCGAACAAGTGAGCAATATCGGCTCTCAAGAGATGAATAACACCATTTGGCTTAAACTGGCTAGGCGCGTGCAGACTTTACTCTCTGAAAAAGGCGTAGATGGGGTGGTGATCACGCATGGCACGGACACGATGGAGGAGAGTGCTTACTTTTTAGACTTGGTGATCAAGAGCCATAAACCCATCGTGATGGTGGGCGCGATGCGTAACGCGGATTCTCTAAGTGCTGATGGTCCGCTCAATCTCTACAACGCCATCGCGCTGGCTTGTAGCCAAGAAGCTAGGGGTAAGGGGGTGTTGGTGCTTATGGATGAGAATATCCATGCCGCCAGAGAGGTGAGTAAAACTAACACGACCAGCGTGGCTACTTTCAAGTCGCCCAATAGCGGTCCTTTAGGACAAGTCCTCTATGGGCATGTGCGCTTTTACATGCAACCCTTGCGCAAGCACACATTGGAAAGCGCGTTTGACATCGCTAAAATCCACGATTTGCCCCGCGTGGATATTCTCTATAGCCATGCCAATGATAGTGCAGACTTTGTGCAAAATGCGCTAAAACACGGGGCTAAGGGGATTGTGAGCGCAGGATTAGGCAATGGGAATCTCTACCCAGCCGTGCTAGACGCGTTAGCTGACGCGGCTAAAAGAGGTGTGGTGGTGGTGCGCTCCTCTCGTGTGGGGAGCGGGTTTATCACTAATCCCGGGGAGATTGATGATGCGCAATATGGCTTTGTGAGTGGAGACAATCTCAATCCCCAAAAGGCTAGAGTATTGTTGATGCTAGCCTTGAGCCAACATGCCAACCGCCAACAAATCCAGCATTACTTCGACACACATTGAACCATTAGGATTTTTGGCGTATACTTCTAGGGACTTTTTTAGTAAGGGGTTATTCGTGTTTGTGAAGCGTTTGTTAAAAGTTTCTTTATTATCCTTGGGTTTGTGCGCGTCCTTGCAAGCTGGCAAGCCCAAGCCCATCAACCCACAGGACTTGATCAAAAAAGCCCTACAGGCTAATTTGATGCCCATGCCAACAGGCAAGGCTTTGGACAAATACCTCAAGGATAAGGTGCATAACTTGGGGATTTCTTACAAGGGAGCAGTGCTCACAAAAGCCCAAGTGGAATTAGGGAAGATGCTGTTTTTAGACCCTAGAATCTCCACTTCTTATCTCATCTCCTGCAACACATGCCATAATTTGGGGCTGGCTGGGGTGGATATGGTTTCGCGCGCGGTGGGTGAGGGGTGGAAACCCAACCCGCATTTTTTAAATTCTCCTACGGTTTATAATTCCGTTTTTAATGCCGTGCAGTTTTGGGACGGGCGTGCCGCACATCTAGATGAACAAGCCAAAGGTCCCATCACCAATCCAGTGGAGATGAACGCCGATCCCAAAGTCGTGGAGGCTAAGATCAATTCCATGCCTGAGTATGTCAAGGCTTTTAAGCGCGCTTATGGGAATCATATCAAGATCGATCTCAACCTCATCGCCGATACCATTGCCATGTTTGAAGCCACTCTTAACACCCCTAACCGCTTTGATGACTTCTTGCGGGGCAATGTCAAGGCGTTGAGTCTCAAGGAACAAGAAGGTCTTGCCCTCTTTTTGGAAAAAGGGTGCACAGGATGCCACAATGGGATCAATTTGGGCGGGACAATGCAACCTTTCCAAGTGGCTGCCCCTTATGAGTTTGCCAATGTGGGGGATTTCAAGGGGAATAAAGATGGACTCATCAAAGTGCCCACCTTGCGTAATATCTTAGAAACCATGCCCTATTTCCACAACGGGCAGTATTGGGATATTAAAGACGCGATCAAGGCGATGGGCGCGGTGCAACTAGGAATCCATATCAGCGATGCGGACGCTGCCAAGATCGCTACTTTCTTTGGCGCGCTCACGGGTAAAAAACCCACTATCACTTACCCCCACCTACCCACCATTACAGACAGCACCCCTAAACCACAGGGGATCATGGAAAAGGATATGCCAGCTAAAAGCACCCCGGCAAAAGCACCAGCTAAGAGCACTCCCGCTCCAGCTAAAAGCACCCCGGCAAAATCCTAATTAAGCACAAAGACGCGCGCATTAGGTTATAATGTGCGCTTTTAATCTAAAGGAGAGTTTATGGCTCGTAGATGTGATGTAACCCTTAAGGGACCCATGGTGGGCAACCATGTCAGTCATGCAAACAACAAGAGCAAAAGGCGTTTGCTCCCCAATTTGCGCACGATTCGCATCACCTTAGGAGACGGCACGAAACAAAAAATCCGTGTGGCAGCTTCCACTTTAAGGACCATGCGTAAAAGCCACTAGTCCGTAAGGACGATGTTTAATTTTAAGCCGCTATTCAAGAAGAAATCCCCTAAAGACGACCCCGCGCACCAGATCAACGCGGAGCTTTACGCCCATCTTAAGCTCTTTGCTCCACCGCTGGTGCTAATCCAGCTCTTCATTCTCTTAGGCACTTTGGGCTATTTGGGCTTAGAGAATTACTCCTTAATGCAGGCTTTTTTTCAAACTTCCTACACTTTCACGGCGACCGGGTTTGGAGCCTTGGATGAAAGCAAGTTTGGGACATGGAGCATCTTCTTAAGCGTGCTGATCATGTTTTGTGGGGAAGCTTTGATGACTTTCACGGTCGCCGTGTTGATTGGGATCATCAATAAGGGGGTTTTAGCCAAACTCATTAGGGAGAAAAAGATGATTTATAAGATCGCGCGTTTGAAAAACCACTATGTGATCTGCTACCACAATGAATACACCATAGAACTTGCCAAGCAATTTAGAAGCGCGCAAATCCCCTTTGTGGTGGTGGACGATAACCCTGAATTTGAAGAAGAGGCCATCAAATACAAATACCCCTACCACATCGTGGGCGACCCGCACACCAATTTGAGCATGCTCAAAACCAATTTAAGTAGCGCTAAGGGGGTGGTTACCTTTTCTAAAACCTTTTCTGTGAACATCTCTTTGATCGCCAATGTGCGCTTACTAGAAAAAGAATTAGGGCGTAAACCCTATTACATCATTTCCAGCGCGCACAATGATGAGGATTTAGAAAAGCTCAAGAAGCTAGGCGCGGATAGTGTGGTTTCACCCACAAAATTGATGGCGCAACGGGTGAGCGCGATGGCGATTCGCCCCGATATGGAAAATATTTTAGAACGATTCATTTACAAGAAAGACACCTTGCTAGACTTAGAGGAAGTGATCGTGCCTAAAGAAAGTTGGCTGGTGCAACGCAAACTCAAAGAAGCGCATTTTAGAGAGATCACTAAAGTCTTTGTGATCGGGATTATCCAAAAAGACGGGCGTTACATCCCCATGCCCGAGGGGGATACCATCGTGGCGAGCGAGGCGAAGTTGTTGGTGATTGGGACTTCTGAGGGGGTGGCTAAATCCAAAAACTTGGTGTTGCAACACCACGCCCCAGAGAAGTGGATTATGTAGCGCTGTAGGCGCGCAACAAGCGTTCTTGCTTGAAGTGTTGGTAATCTTGTGTGGCGTAGTTGGCAAAGGGGGTGATGGTGATCCCTCCGCGCGCGCTAAAATACGCCTGCACTTCTAGGTATTTAGGGGCTAAAAGCGCGACTAGATCGTTTAGAATTTTACCCACACAATCCTC
Organism: Helicobacter sp. L8; assembly: GCF_003660355.1. NCBI lineage: Bacteria > Pseudomonadati > Campylobacterota > Epsilonproteobacteria > Campylobacterales > Helicobacteraceae > Helicobacter > Helicobacter sp. L8. The sequence goes on along the minus strand of NZ_QXQR01000004.1, from coordinate 7,585 downwards.
CCCAAAAATCCCCTCATTGCGGAAACTAAATAAGTAGAGCTTGAGCGATTTGCTCTCTAGCATTTTCAAATGCGCGATATAGGCGATACGCACGCGCGCAAAATCGGGTTGGGCAGTGATGGGGCATAGGCTGGTGAACTCTTGACTTTCTAGGCAGGTAAAAATGTCCTGCCCGGGGTGGGGGTTGTCAAAAGCCTCTAGCAGGTGGGGGCTGTAGTGTTGTGCGTAGCTGGTCTTACCCCCCAAGTGGCTAAGGGAATTAGGCATGCAAGACTTCTTGGCAACGCCCACACAGGCTACCATGGGAGGCTAAAAAACGCCAACAGCGCGGACATTTCTCTAAAGAGGCTTTGGTTAACACGAACTCGGGAGTGTCCAATAGCACCTCTTTAGCACTCCCCTCCCATGCGCTAGCGCAACTGACCATCAACCACTCCGCATAATGGGGAAATTCCATATCCTTGGGATCTTTGAAGTGGATTTGCACCTCTAGGGAGGTTTTGACTTGCTTGCTTTTCTTGAGCGCGTCCAAGCCTTCACTAAAACGCGCGCGCAATTCCAAGGGACGCTCAAACTGGTTTAACACTCCCTGTGCCCCCTCAAATAAAACGGGCATTTTTAGATCAAAGACTCCCTCCCCAGCCAAAGCCACCTCTTTAAAGAGATCGCTAGCGTGTTCTAGCACCTCCTCAATGGTGTAGGTGAGAACGGGGGCAAGCGCAAAGCTCAAATGGTGGGCTAGATAAAGCATGGTGGTTTGGATCGCGCGCCTAGCGGGGTTATTTTGATCGTCGCAATACAAGCTGTCCTTGCAGATGTCCATGTAAATGCCGCTTAAGTCGTTAGCGATGAAGGTGAATAATTTTTGCAAACCCTTCACAAAATCAAATTGCTTGAAATGCTCTTGCACCTGCATAAAGACCTTAGAGCTTAGGGCTAAAATCCACGAATCGATCAAGCCCAATTCTGGCAAGGGGGTGAGGCTTTTTAGTCCAGCGGTGTTAGCCAGCAAAAAGCGCAAGGTGTTACGCACTTTTTTGTAGCCTTCCGCTGTTTGGGCGAAAAACTCATGGGAAACGCTCAAATTGTCTTGGTAGTCGTTCATCACCACCCATAGGCGCAAAATGTCGCTCCCATAAGTGCCCAATACATCATTGAGGGAAAAGACATTGCCCTTAGACTTGCTCATCTTATGCCCCTTAGAATCCACGGTAAAGCCATGGGTAAGCACCCCTTTAAAGGGCGCGCGCGAGTGCTTGATGCAACTTAGAAGTAAAGAGCTTTGGAACCACCCGCGGTGTTGGTCGCTCCCCTCTAACACTAAATCGCTGGGGTAAACCCCTAAGCGCTCCTCACACACCGCCTTAAAGGTGCTCCCGCTATCAAACCACACATCTAAAATGTGGGTGTTTTTTTCTAAATTAGGGGCTAGGTGTTTGAACGCGGGTGGCAAGAGCTCCTCCACGCTTTGCTCCCACCATGCGTTACAGCCCTTCTCTTTGAAAATGTTGTAGATGTGCTTTAACACCTCTTCTTCTAGCAAGGGTTCTTGGGTGCGCTTATCTAGGAAGAAAGCCATGGGCACGCCCCAATTGCGCTGCCTAGAAACACACCAATCTGGGCGTTGCTCTAGCATGGTTTTAAGACGATTTTTGCCTTGTTTGGGGTAAAAGGCGACATCTTCAATGGCTTCTAAAGCCACTTGGCGTAAGGTTTTTTCACTCCCATCCTCTTGCTTAAAGGGCGTATCCATCATGATAAACCACTGCGTGGTGGCGCGGTATAAGATGGGCTCATGGGTGCGCCAACAATGCGGGTAGGAGTGCGTGATAGTGCTGTGGTGCAACACATGATCGCCTAGTAGCTCGATGATCTGGGGTTGGATTTTAAGCACATGCTGACCCAAAAACTCTTGGGGCAATAGTTTTTTTTGTAAGATTTCCTCGTTGTAGCGCCCGTAATCATCTACAGGCACCAAGACCTCCAAGCCATATTGCAGGCACAAACGATAGTCCTCTTCCCCGTGCCCGGGGGCGGTGTGCACCGCGCCACTTCCCTCTTCTAAACTGACATGATCGCCTAGTAAAACCACCGAATCGCGCTGGTTTAAAGGGTTGGTGCTCAGTGTTCTGTCTAATAATTCACTCTCAAAACTCCCGATGATTTCCCCGCTTAAGATGCCTTGGTTGAGTAATTTTTGGGCTAAATCCAGCGCGGCAATATGCCCCTTGGAGGTGATCGCGTAGGTGGTTTTGGGTTTGAGCGCGATGCCCACATTAGCCGCTAGTGTCCAAGGGGTGGTTGTCCAGATCACAAGGGCAAATTCCTTAGGGCTCTCTTGCGTGCTAAAATGCGCCTGCTGTGCGAGCTTTTGTGCGCTTTGGGGCTGGAGGGGAAAACTCACAAAGATCGAATCGGACTGCTTGTCTTTGTATTCTACCTCCGCTTCGGCTAGCGCGCTCTGGCACGCCCAACTCCAATAGACGGGTTTAAAGCGTTGTTTGAGCAAACCCTTTTTGGCAGCGATGCAAAGCATTTCATAAATACTAGCTTCAAATTCATATCTGTAGGTTTCATAGGGTTTTTCATAATCCCCCACCACCCCTAAGCGCAAAAACTCCTCGCGTTGCACATCAATGAACTTTTGGGCGTGTTGGTAGCAACGATCGCGAAATTCTAGGGCATTTAGAGAGTGGCGTTGTTCAGGGGGCAACTTGTGTTGTGCGGCTTTAAAATCCTTTTCTACCTGTTGTTCTATAGGCAGACCATGGCAATCCCATCCGGGGACATAATCCACCTTCTTGCCCAAAAAGTATTGGTGCTTGACAATGACATCTTTTAGGATTTTATTGAGTGCGTGCCCGATATGCAAATGCCCGTTGGCATAGGGGGGACCATCGTGTAAGATGAAGCTTTGGGGCGCGCTTTGGCGCTGGGCTAGCATGTGTGTATAGACTTCTTGTTCGCGCCAGCGTGCGTAGAGCTTGGGGGCGTTGGCGATAGCGTTGGCTTTCATCGGAAAGGAAGTTTGGGGGAGAATCAGACTATCTTTATAATCTTGCATAAAAAAACCTTTGTGTTGGGATTATGGCAACTCTTCCACATACAAGTGGCTTTGAGCTTTAGGGATGGTTTTGAGTGTGGGGATCGCCAGTACGCGGTAAGACTTAGTGCGATCTAAATAGCTAATGGCTAACACATCGCCCACCTTGACCTCTTTACTGGGCTTGATCTTCACGCCATTTAAAAACACCACGCCCTCTTTAAGCATGTCCAGCGCGATCGCGCGTCTTTTTGTGATATTGGTCGCGTTTAAAAATTTGTCAATACGCATGCGCTATTGTAGCACAACACGCCTAAATCTGTGCTAAGATCGCCAAGGGATTTTGTTGCCTCCAGCGCGCTTTTATCCGCTCAATGGAGGCTAAAGATAACAATCGAAATACGACATAATACTTTAGACAGGTGTTATCGTGGGGTTGGAGTGGAACGCATTAACTTTTGGAGGTTACGCTTTGCTTGTGGATGTTTTCTGGAGAACTGTCATGTTTTTGGGGAGCAGTGTTAGGAGCGTGTTAGGGCGTGTTGTGTTTGTCAGATATGCGCTTGTTTTGTTCGCTTTTATGTGTCTTGAAGCTAAGGATTTTGTGATTCACTGCCAAAAATGCATTATTACGGCTAATCTTAGCGATGCAGAGATTGCCCAAACAAAAAAAGAAATGGGCAAGGAGGCTTTTTATGTGATGGCTGATGATGTCAATCATGACCAGTATGAAATTAGGCGTTATGCCAAGGCCAATCATATCCCTTGTATTGTTGTGGATGAGGAGTATAATTATTTGGTTACACCCAAACAAAGAGTCAAAATGGAGAATAAATGGGGTTATTGGCTCTATGCGCAAGGCAAGCCCATCAAGTTTTTCCCCGACCTTTTTGAAGAGGACATCAATGCTTATTTTGCCATCAAACACCCTAAAACCCCCCAATAATTTACTCTGGGCTTTAAAAACCCAAACTATGCTAGGACCCATGAAAGATACACGAGCAATTTTTACAAGGGCGTTGTTTTTAATTCTTAGCTTGTGCCTTTCTTGGCATAGCCTGCACGCCTTAGAACTCAAAGAGGCGCAAGCGGTGGTGAAAAAATGGGTAGATGACTATTGGAAGGAGAGTAAGTATGAGATATTAAAAGGGGAGTGTACCTACAATGATGCTAGTGAGCAGTGGAGCGAAACGATCTATGATCAAGAAGATGCCCGCACATTAACCAAAGGCAAACCCGACAAGTCTCAAGCCTACACCCTGATTTTTTATCGGGGCTGTGTTGCGCTTTCAACGGCTCGGCCCGCTGATGGCGTGCGTACATGCATGGGTATTTTGCATAAGGGGCAATTATCTAAGGGGTTTTGCACCGACACGCCCTTAGACATTGAGGTTAAAAATAATCTCTTGGTGATCTCAGCAAAATACCAAGAGGTTGGATTCGATGATCATTACTCCGCTAACCAATACATCTTTGAAATGTTGCGGGGGCGTTTTTATCTGCGCACTTATAGCAAACAAGTGTTTTCTTGCCACGATCCAGATAATGCGCATGGATGTCCCGATCCGGGTCTAACTTATCTCTACGGTTTGGGAGGCGATCTGATGAAATTGCTGGGTAGCCATCTTTATTACAGCCAACCTAGGGACGATCCACAGGGCAAATTCAGAATTTCTATGCAAGATTTTTTGTATTTTTGGGGCAAGGAGGGGCTGGATAATTTTGTAGGAGGAGATGTAGGAAGAGATAACGACTATTATGGGTGGGATGCTTTTGGCAGGGATACACTCTTGTATAAGCTAAGAAGCGCGTGTTTTAGGAGTCAAAAATGTAAATATCTTAATCTCAAAGCCTTGCACAAAGTGTGCGACAATAATGATCTATACACCACGCCGGGGTATTGTTTAGATAGCACTGATTAAAAGGAGGTTTTATGCGTTGGGTTGTCATTTTATTATTGTGTTTGCAAATCGCCCATGCCTTTAGTTTTGAGCAAGAGGTGCTTTGGCTAGGTGATGGTAGATGGACCGATGCGTATCAAGTCGCCTACCCTGAGTGGTTTTGTGATCGCTATAAAGCTAAAGATCAAGCCCTGCACGATCAGGTGATCTGCGATGTCTCTGATGGAGGCATGACAGACTTTAGCAACATTGCTCTAACCATGCTCCATCGTTTTTATGCAGATTATTACCACTATGTGCGCGTGCGCATGCGCTCAAAGGATCGCCAAAAGGTGCGCCAAATCTCCCTAAAATACATTTATAAGAAGGGTAAGGAGTGCAGTGCCATGATGCATGAGCAATACAGCTTGGCAGAAAAAGAACACATCAATGTGCACAACATACCCATGTTTGAAGAGATTAGATGTATGGAGGAGAATTACACCCGTGCTTTTCAAGAGATCACACGCCTACTTTTCAACAACCCGACATACGCGCCCATTTTTGCGCAATTTTTCTACCCCGATGCGCCTAAATACTACAAACTCATTTTTGTGAGTAAAGACAAAGAGGCGTTAGCCAATGAAGACCCTACTGACAATGGCTACTCCCGTACCTTCATGGGGCAGGTAGCACAGGATAATTTGATCGATCAAAGGGGCAGATGGCTCAAGCCAGAGCTTAAAAAAGCCCATGATCAAGTGCAACAATGGTTAGCCACTTATTTAAAGGGCAAGCACACTAAGAAATTCACGGCTAATATGCAAACCATGACACACCACCAAGAGGCTTATACCTTTATTTTTGCGGCTTTTAATTATGGAAGCTCGCACTATTACACCTGCATGGGGATTTTGCATGCCAAACACCTAGAGCGCGGGTTTTGCACTGATAGAAATGGTTTTGATGTGGGCATGCAACTTTTCATTAAAGGGACTTTTTTTACTCTCCGTGTGAGCGGTCGTTTAAAGCCGGGTGATCGTGCTTATAGGGATTATTTCACTTTCAAGCTGGTTAATCATCGGTTTTATTTGCACCAATACAGCCAAGAAATGCTTACCTGTAGGGGGAGCTGTTATAATTTGGATTATGACACATCAATACTACGCACCCAAATTTTTTACCGCCAAAGTAGGGACGACCCCCAAAGCCAACACCCTATTTCTTTGCAAACTTTCTTTGAGAGCTTGCGCAATGGCAATGTTGAAAACTAAGTTGAACTAGCGTGCATGTGGGGGAGATTTTGACGATTTTTTTGGTTCGCTTTTGGTTTAGGGTTTGGAGGCAATGAGGCATATTGCAAAACATAGCCCTAAAAAGCTCTACAATCATTTTTTTAGGAGGGTTGTTGGTTTGATACTCTTTTTCAACAAATCGCGCTGTATAATCCCTCTATGTGGCTAGAAACGCTATATTCACACTTTCATTCGCCCATTTCCAAACTCAGCAAGGATTTTAATGGACGACGAGCTGTTTGGTAAACAAGCCTTACATGCCGCCAATATTTTTTCGTTTGCCTGGATCGTGTTTTACATCGTTTTTATTCACGATGGTTTGCGCGCACGATGGATTGATGTATTTCCCTTCGTAATGTACCTTGAGATGGGTGCTATCATTTTAGCGTTATGTCCTAACAAATACATCTCTTTAGGACTCATTGCTTTAGGATTTGTGTTGTGTTACTATGACTCTCCTCCCCCTCCTCCAAGATATATGGGAGCAATCACATTTAGTGTAGGGGCTCTCATCTTTTGGGCATATATTGGCGATAAAAAATGGTGGCTCTTTTTCATTCCGCCTTCAATCGCTATCATCGTGTTAACCACGCTAATCTACTGTGGCGTTATACTTTTTTGCGTGTTTTGCACTTATCCCATTAGAAACACGCATTGGCTTGTGCGCTGTTTCATAGCTATAGCTATTTTATCGTGTCTCTTTCCCATAATGATATTTGTAAATTAACCATCAGTTGCACGCTAACAAGGCAACGACTTTTTATTGCGCGTCTAGTAGAGTTGGTCGCTCCATAGCACATCAAAGGAGGCGCGCGTAAGCTTTTGAAAGCAGAGACGACCCCCAAAGCCAACACCCTATTTCTTTACAAACCTTCTTTGAGAGCCTGCGCAATGGCAACCTTTGGAATATGTTGCATCCAATTAAAGCTTCTATGCCCTAGATGCCAAGGGCAATTATACAGATCATGCCTATATTCCCTCAAATACCCTAATCTTTACATCTACCTCCATAGCACTAAAACCCTCTTAGAAACCATTTATAGTCTGCAAGGCTGGTTGCAATTCCCACAAGACTCACAGACCCACATGCGGGTGGAGATTATTTACTAAGGTGTCTTTGCGCTGGTTTTTTAGTGGCTAGAATGAGCTATCCACCCCTTAAGTGTCCAAAGTGCAGGGCACCTCTTTTGAGTTTTTTCATCTACCCCCTAAACTTAGCCACCACTAAGACCTCAAATTCGCCTAGTGGCAAACTATTTAAGTAGATGAGCACCCCCTAATCCTAGAGTGTGCTACAATCAAGTTTTACTAGCATAGTTAAAAGGCTTTGTATGCCCCTTGTTAACACCCTCTTCACCCCCTACACC
>NZ_QXQR01000047.1:0-1672 GCF_003660355.1 Helicobacter sp. L8 | reverse complement strand
AGCCCTTATTAGAGAGATTGAGGGGGGAATGCCCCCAGATGATGGAGGCGAGCCGGGGTTAAGCCGAAGGGTTGACCCCGTTGCGAGTGGGGGAGGAGGGATAGCTAACCCACAATTAGGGGATAGTGGGGGCAAACCCCCCAGAGAGGGAACAAGTCTTTCTAGCACAGAGGGGGATAAGGGAGGAAGAGGTGGGGGAGATGCAGAGGGGGGACACATAGAAATTAGCCCCCAAGAAGCTCTTAACTTCTTAGAGAACGCCCCTAAAAGTCCTATTCCCCAAACATTAGACCTTGAAGGCTTTTTGAAGAGTTTGGAAAGTGTGGAGAATAAAGAAAACTTTATTAAACATTTGCAGAAAAAACAAGACGCTCAAAGCCGTTTAGCTTATTTAAATCTTGTTGAGCCCACACTCAAAGAGTGGGATTTAAAGCTCACTAAAGGTGAAAGAAGCGAACTGATTAAAAGTTTTAGCGATGGGAATGGCGGATTTTTTAGCCTACTCATCACGCAAGAGAACGATAAACGCCTGATCACCTTTATACCCAAAACAAGGCTAAAATTTTTACAAGATAAAATTAAAGATGCCGACCTTATCCAAACTTTTACCGACCGAGCGGGGGAAAGTGTTTGGACCCGCATAGGTAAAGATAACGCTCAAGAGCTTAAAATTCAAGCTAAGCAGCAGGCTAAGGAGCTTTTTAATAAAGCCCAAGCGCAAGAAAGCGGGTTTAGGGGGTTATTGCAGAGCATACCCGGGCAATATAGCCTAGAGGCTAGCAACTTACTTAAGAGTGTAGAGAGTTTAGAGCGCAAACTACTTAGCAAGCAGGGGGATATAAGTGCGATTAGTGATTTTTTAAGAGCGAGCATTAGGGTTGAAAATAGGGCGCAATTAAATAGCCAACTTATGCACATTGAGGACAGCCTAAGAGCGCAGGGCATAGAGCCTACTATAGAGCTACACCACCGCCAGAGTGGATACAAGGGGCTACATGTCCAATTCAATTACAAGGGCGTAGCTAGTGAAATCCAGTTGCACACTAATAGCAGTTGGGGGACTAAAAAAGATTTAGACCCGATTTACCATATTATCAGAGACCCTGAAGAGTTGGCAAAGCTAACAGATGAAGAAATGCTAGCCTTGAAGGTGAAAAGCCGCCAAATTGCTCAAGGTTTGGATTTAGATATAAGCGACTTTACTTCATATGAGGTTAAGTCCTTGAGCGCCCAAAGCTCCGAGAAATCTGTCCTAGTGAGAAAATCGCCCACAGAGGGGAAACCCACCCAAGAGCCTTTAGAAAAGTCAAATTCAAACCGCGCTTTTTCAGAGGGAGATACAGCATATAATCGCCCAGATTCTGCATTGAGTGAGAACGCTAATTTTTCAGGAGGTAAGGGAAATGAAGCATCAGCCATCAATAAACCTTTAGAGGATTTCCCCCACTCTAGCACATCCCCCCAAACACCCCCCTTAAGCCCTAGAGAGCAGGCACTAGCCTTTAGAGAGAGCCAAAGACAAGAGGCTTTAGAGCAGCAGCAAGCTAACAGGGCTAAACAAGAGGCTTTAGCCCAGCAGAGAGCCAAAGAGCAACAAGAAGCCCTAGAGAACAAGCAAGCCCAAGCAGGGGGGAAAGAGAATGAAAAGAATTTAGAGCTAGGCAAAAGCATT
>NZ_QXQR01000046.1:0-1677 GCF_003660355.1 Helicobacter sp. L8 | reverse complement strand
CTAAACTCTTGGGCTTTTTGGTATCTAGCTAGATATTTTTTAGCCCTCTCAATCTCTCTTTCATAGCCCTCTATGATGCGCTTGTGTAGGTCTATGTCTTTTAAATCATGTAGTGCGGACGCAAATTCAAGAGCGTTGTTTTTTGTATCACGCGGATACCTTTTTCTTAACGCGTCCTTGTATTCTTCCAACTCTTTGCCGTCCTCTTCTACCATCTCAATCGTTCTTTTGCGATCCTCTATGCGTGCAGGGGGGTTTTTGATGGTGTGCTGTGCGTCCCAAATACTTCTTTGGCTAAAGCGTTCTCTTAATAGATCGTGTATCTGCTCGGGTTCTAGTTGAATCTCTGCTAACTCTTGGGGGGTTTTAATGCTAGAGTCGGTTAAGTCGTTAGGGTGTAGATTAGTCCCATCACCCTTAGCAATTCGGTTACTTGGTAGGACATCTGAGCCGGGCGACTTGTCTAGCTTGTAGGCTGTAATCACCCATATATTCTCCCCTTTATGGTCCCACCCTTTGGATAAACCTACCCGATAAGTTGCCCCATTGTGCTTGCCGATGATGGTTTTTACATTGTTCTCGTCCGTAACTTCTCCATTCTTAATTAGATACTCTAGCCCATTCGCCACCCTCTCATCTATATTTGCCCCCTTAAAGCTCTCAAAATCTCCAGCGTGTTTTTCTAGGATTTTAGACAAACCATAAGGCTTTAGAGGTTTGCCCTTAGCATCCTTTAAACCCTGCAAACGCTGCGCGTTTGCTCCCCACACCAGATCAATATACCCCAACCCCTCTTTATAAAACGCCCCGGCTACTTGCCCGCGTTTTTCTTTTAAAAGCTTAGCTACAGCTTCTGCGCCTTTGCCTGCATACTCTGCAAAGTTTTCGCCAAAGGCGGGATTGGCTTCAATTTTAAGCGCTGTTGTGCTATCTTTGATCACACTATCTAAAGGCTTGTCAATGGCTTCATCAATCCCCTTACCACCACTTAAAGATGTGGATTTTTGGTTTAATTTTGAATCTAGGCGGTTGTATGCGTTGCCGGATGATGAAGAAGAACCCGCTTTTGAGTTTAAGGGGGGTTCTTGGGTGGCGTTTAAATCCGATAAGGAGTTTTTCACGAGTACGGATTGGTGTGGCGATTCTTGTGGCGAAGTGAGCTTAAACGAAGTGAATAAACTGCTATCTAAGTCGGATTCTTGACCTATTGCCTTCATCTTGCGTCTGAGTTCTTTGGCTTCTTTTCTGCTTAAATTCCCCTCTAGCTGGAGTCTGCGTTTAGCCTTATAAAGCGGGTCTAAATCTTTCTTAACTGCCCAACTCTTAGGCGTGTGTATTTGTATCTCACTAGGCACGCCATTGTAAGTAAAATTGATGTGTGCGCCCTTGTAGTTGTCTTGGGTTTTGATGAATCTCGGGCTAATGTCTTTAATAGATGGATTAGATTCTAAGCTCTCTAAAACATGGTCAAATTGGGCACTAATGTTTTCTCTAGGCGCAATCACCGCCCCTCTTAACAAGTCATCTACTCTTGTGCTATCCCCGCCATAATAGCCTAGTTTCTCCTCAACACTCCCCACACTCTTTACAATATGGCTAGCCTCTAACTGGCTACTAGGCTGGGCTAACCCCTCTAAGAGTTGTTTAAAGTCTGCTTCTTGCTCTTGAGCCTTGTTA
>NZ_QXQR01000045.1:0-1772 GCF_003660355.1 Helicobacter sp. L8 | reverse complement strand
CACTTATCCTTGATTTTCTATGTATCTTTTGATGGTTTCTGGGTTAGCTTCTCCTATGGAACAGGCAAAAAATCCATCTGTCCAAAATGTTTGTTCTTTCCAAAAATGCTTGCGCAAGAACGGGATAAATCTTGGTTCTCTCCAAACCCTATAAGTAGTCATCTGCTTGATCCGCAAAATGATGGAGCTAATAGACAATCTAGGGATATACTGAATCATCAAATGTAAATGGTCTTTGTCTGTTTCCATGGCTATGATAGTAAAATCCGAGCTTTCCTCTATCTCTTCAACCACGGATTTTATAAAAATCGCCACATCACCTACAAGCAACTTTTTTCTGTATTTACACACTAAAATCAAATGGGCTTTTAGATTGTGTTTGCTCCTATTGGTGGATAAATAGCCTTTGAGTTTGTAATGGTTTTCTTTCATAGTCTTGTGCCTTAAAAATATTTTATAATCTTATGCTATAACATTACAAAATAATTAAGGCATTGGGAATTGCTTAAAGCAATGAAGTTTAGGATTTACCCTAGTGTTGAACAAAAAACCTTGATACACAAGCACTTTGGCTGTGCTAGGGTGGTTTATAACTACTTTTTGCAATACCGCCAAAAACAATACGCGTCAGGCATTAGAGAAAACTACTTCAGCATGCAAAAGGTGCTCACCACTCTCAAAAAACAAGAGGCTTATGCTTATCTAAGTGAGTGCAACTCTCAAAGCTTGCAAATGGCATTAAGGCAACTGAGCACAGCCTTTGATAGGTTTTTCTCTAAGTTAGCAGATTATCCTAGATTCAAATCTAAAAAGCATTCTAAGCAGTCTTTCTGTATCCCACAACACTTAGAATTAGATTTAGACAAGAAGCAATTCAAGCTACCCAAGTTCAAAGAAGCTATCAAAGCCAAGTTTCATAGGCATTTGCCTATAGGCTCTATCATCAAGCAGGGGTTTATCTCTTGTGTAGCGGACAAGTATTATCTCTCTGTGAGCTATGAGGATCATAAACCTATGCCTAAACCTACAACCATCAAAAAAGCTGTGGGTTTAGATATGGGTTTAGAATCTTTAGTTATAGCCAGCAATGGCGTGCTCTATCCCTATAAAAAGTTTTTCCAAAACCTACAAACTAAGCTCACTAAAGCACAAAGGAGATTGTCTAAGAAACTAAAAGGCTCTAGTAATAGAAAAAAACAAGTCAAGAAAGTGGCAAAAATCCATGCTTCTATTAGGAACAGCAGAGAGGACTACCTACACAAAATCAGTAGCGAGATAACCAATCAATACGATTTGATAGCGGTAGAAACCTTGAAAGTGAGGAATTTGGTCAAAAACCACAAACTGGCTAAGAGCATTGCCAATGCGAGTTGGTCTAGGCTCATTAGTCTGCTAGCTTATAAGGCTGAGTGGAAAGGTAAAACCTTGCTAAAGATAGATCGATACTTTCCTAGCTCTCAAATCTGCTGCGCTTGTGGGAGCAACACCGGTAAAAAGCCGCTGCATATCAGAAATTTTGTCTGTCCTTGTTGTCAAACACGCCACCACAGAGACCTAAACGCTAGCATCAACATTAGAAACTATGCTTTGGGTATGCTAGATGAACGACACGCCATCAAGGTAGATAAAACTAGGGTAGGGATGACCCGAAGTTACGCTTGTGGAGATTCCGCTAATGGGGCTGTAACCAAGTATGGCTACATACTAGATACAGCTAGTTATGGATCGTTGAAACAAGAAGCCCACCCGTCTTTAGCGGGTGGGTGATTCAC
>NZ_QXQR01000044.1:0-1893 GCF_003660355.1 Helicobacter sp. L8 | reverse complement strand
TAACCCCCAAGCAAGAGAGTCTCAAACGCAACGCTTTAGCCCAAAGCAAACAAATGCTAAAGGGCAATTCTCTAAGAAAGGAGGTGATCCAACCGCAGGTTCACCTACGGTTACCTTGTTACGACTTCACCCCAGTCGCTGTGTGTGCCGTGGGCAGTAGCTACTTTAGCATCCTGACTTAAGGCAAACACAACTCCCATGGTGTGACGGGCGGTGAGTACAAGACCCGGGAACGTATTCACCGCAACATGGCTGATTTGCGATTACTAGCGATTCCAGCTTCATGCAGGCGAGTTGCAGCCTGCAATCCGAACTGAGAGATGTTTTTAAGATTGGCTCAGCCTCGCGGCATTGCATCTCTTTGTACACCCCATTGTAGCACGTGTGTAGCCCTAGGCGTAAGGGCCATGATGACTTGACGTCGTCCTCACCTTCCTCCTGCTTACGCAGGCAGTCTTCTTAGAGAGCTCAGCTTAACCTGTTAGCAACTAAGAAAGAGGGTTGCGCTCGTTGCGGGACTTAACCCAACATCTCACGACACGAGCTGACGACAGCCGTGCAGCACCTGTTTTCAGGGTCTAGCAAGCTAGACACTCCCCTATTTCTAGGGGATTCCTTCAATGTCAAGCCTAGGTAAGGTTCTTCGTGTATCTTCGAATTAAACCACATGCTCCACCGCTTGTGCGGGTCCCCGTCTATTCCTTTGAGTTTTAATCTTGCGACCGTACTCCCCAGGCGGGATGCTTAAGGCGTTAGCTGCATTACTGGGGGGACAAAGCCCCCCAACAACTAGCATCCATCGTTTAGGGCGTGGACTACCAGGGTATCTAATCCTGTTTGCTCCCCACGCTTTCGTGCAATCAGCGTCAGTATTGTTCCAGCAGGTCGCCTTCGCAATGAGTATTCCTCTTGATCTCTACGGATTTTACCCCTACACCAAGAATTCCACCTACCTCTCCCACACTCCAGAGTTGTAGTTTCAAATGCAGTTCTATGGTTAAGCCATAGGATTTCACATCTGACTTACAACCCCGCCTACGCACTCTTTACGCCCAGTGATTCCGAGTAACGCTTGCACCCTCCGTATTACCGCGGCTGCTGGCACGGAGTTAGCCGGTGCTTATTCGTCAGATACCGTCATTATCTTCTCTGACAAAAGGAGTTTACAATCCTAAAACCTTCATCCTCCACGCGGCGTTGCTGCTTCAGGCTTGCGCCCATTGAGCAATATTCCCTACTGCTGCCTCCCGTAGGAGTCTGGACCGTGTCTCAGTTCCAGTGTGTCCGTTCACCCTCTCAGGCCGGATACCCGTCATTGCCTTGGTGGGCTCTTACCCCGCCAACAAGCTGATAGGACATAGACCAATCCTTTAGCGATAAATCTTTCCCCCGTAGGGTGGTATTTGGTATTAATCACCATTTCTAGTGGCTATCCCAAACTAAAGGGCATGTCATCTATGCGTTACTCACCCGTGCGCCACTAATCCGCCTAGCAAGCTAGGCTTCATCGTTCGACTTGCATGTATTAGGCACGCCGCCAGCGTTCACTCTGAGCCAGGATCAAACTCTCCATAAAGTTAAGTTTAAATCCATCGCTCTTTAAAACTCACAAAGTGATAGCGTTGTTTCGTTTATAAAGAGACTTTGAAACAAAGTTGGGCATTAACCCCAGCCTTGCGCCAAGACTCTCTTGCTTGGATGTCAAAGAACATACCAAATCCCAAAAGACCAATGCGGAAAATGGCAAAAGCGCATTATAGAGTAAGAAAGCTTAGGGGGGGCTTAAAGTAGATGGGGCTACTGGCGTTTTTAAAACCCTAGTATGCTCATAGTTATGCTCATAGTGGGGTGAAGATCGCTCGTAACGCTTCTTTGAAACGGCTGAATTGCTTT
>NZ_QXQR01000043.1:0-2554 GCF_003660355.1 Helicobacter sp. L8 | reverse complement strand
GGGGGATGGGGTAGGGGAGGGGTGTTGGTTTAAAATCGCTAAGGGCTTGCTGGGCTTTTGTAGCGGCTGCTTGCGCGCTGGTGGCGGTGCTCTGTGCGCTTTGTGCGCTGGTGATCGCGCTAGAGGCGATGCTTGCTTGCGCGCTAATGGTTGGGTTAGTCGATAATACAATGTTTGAACTCTGTTGGGTATTTGTGCTCGTTCCAATGATGCTAGCCACTTGTTCAGAGTTGAAAGCCAAACCCCCTAAAAAGGTGATGTCGCCATACCCGATATGTTGGCAACGATCAAGCCCGATCCATAGCGGACCCCCTGAAGTGCAATAGCCTTTAAAGGCGTTGTTTTCCTGTGTGTTGGTGGGGCTTGGGGTGCGCCCAAGCCAGTATTGGTTTTCTTCAAACACGCCTAACATGTAGGGGATCATGCTAGAAGTGTAGTCCTTAAGTAGGCTTTGGGCTTGGGCGATATTGCCACTGCTAAGGGCATCGCTGAACATGGTATAGAGTTTAGAATTGGTAAAATTGCCCGCAAAGTTAGAGGGGCTTAGATACGAATTGAGATAGGCAAACTCTTGTTTGATAGCCGCTTGGGCTTGGGCGTTGTTGGCAAAGTAGGGTTCAGCCCCCACATATTGGCTTGCCCCATACTTGCTTAATTGCGCCACATTAAAAAGCGTGTTCCACATTTCAGATAGGGTAAGCCCGGTGGGTAACTCAGGCGCGCTAGGGTAAGAACTCCCACAATTATGAGGACCTGCAGAGCTCATATTGCCCGCCACGATATTAGGGATAATGCATGTGCGCCCGCTATTGGCGTAAGTGAGGTTATTAATCCCTGTGGGGCTTTTGCCCCATTTTTCCCCTACGGCGTATTGCATCCACTGGTTGTGAAAAGCTTGTCCTAGAATCTGGGCTATACCCGCGATTTGGCTGAGTGCCTTTGTGTTAGCGGTTTTAGCAGCAGTGGCTGCGCTAGTGGCAGCAGTTTTAGCGGCATTGGCGGCGTTAGTGAGCTGGGCGACCTTATTGGCGTTTTGCAGGGCAACCCCTTTATCCTTGTTGCTAAGCTGGCTAATATCCGTGCCAATGGTAGAGGTTAGGGTTTTGATGTCGCTAGCTAGGGTGTTGATGGCTTGGATCACTTGGGCGGGGGTGAGCGAACTAATTTGAGAGCTTTGCACGGGGGGGGTGATGGGGGTGTAGGTGATCCCTAATTCTTTAGCCGCTTGGGTGGCTTGGGTGTTTAGAGTGTTTAGAGTGTTTAGGGCTTGGGTGAGGGTTTGCTGGTTATCCTTATTGACATTACCTAGCGCACTCTTGTATTGCGTGATACTCTCTTGGGCTTGGGTTAGGAGGGCTTGGTTTTTGGCTTGGTAGCTACTTATGAGCTGGTTTAAGTAGTTTTGGTAGCTAGAGGTGTCTTGTTCTAGCCCTGTGAGGGCTTGGACATGCAGGGCGCGCGTTAGGCGATCTTGTAATGTGGCTAAAATCTGGGCAATTTGGGTGGAGTTGGGGTTGAGGCTGGCAAGTTGCTGGGCGTATTTTTGTAATTGGGTGAGGGTTTGGGCTTGGTTAGCCTTAAGCTGGGTTAGAGCGTTGTTATAGGCTGCTAGATTGGCTTTGTAGGCGGCGATTTTAGCAGCGTTGGCATTTGGGGCACTACGCACACTCTCTAGCGCGCTACCTCCCCCCACATCCATGCCAAAGGACATAAAAGCCCCGTCCAAATAGGAGGCAAAGGGGTGCGCGCTCGCGCCACAACACAGATACAGACTAAGGCTTAAGGCTTTTTTCATGGATTTGCCCTAGAGCTAGATTATGAATGGTATGCACAAATAGTAACATAAAAAAGCCTTTTTGCCTCTGATCTGGCTAGAAAATCGTAACAAAATTTAAGAACAAATCCGCGCTCTTGTAATTGTCTAAGAGTTTGATCGTCTCTGTGCCATCGTGGTTAGCCAGATTGATCGTGCGGTTGGCGTTAGCCAAAGGGATATGCACGCCCAACATCCACTTAAAGCGGTTGAAACGCATGCTAAACCCAAGGGTGGCATCCACATTGATATTATTGCGCCAAACCCCTGTATCATTGCCTAAGAAGGTGGCGTTCCATAGATTGAACAAGCCTAGCAAGCCTGCAAAAAAACCATAGGTTTGGATTGAGGGCTGTCTTCTATACTTGCTCTTTTTGATCTTGGTGTAGACATTGAATAAGAGATTGCTCCCCAGACCCGCGCTGTAGCGGTTGAGCGCGTTCACATTGCTATCTACAATGAATTTTTTCATATACAAGTAGCGGTAGCTAAAATACCCATAGGTAGAGATTCCAATAAAGGGGGTGAAAAATTTTTGGTAGCCTAGTTCGCTCTGAAACCCCACTTGCAGGGAGTGTTCTTGTAAATTGCTAGTAGAAATGCTCACCATGGGCATTTGGGGCTTTTTAATGGGGGGCAGGGGGGTGGTGCTGGTGCCGGTATTGGGGCAAGCCAATGGCTTTAAGATTTCCGAGCAAAGCTTAAATGGCACCGCGCTTAACTCCGCCTACATCGCTGGGG
>NZ_QXQR01000042.1:0-2625 GCF_003660355.1 Helicobacter sp. L8 | reverse complement strand
GGTGGAGATTATAGATGTAGAGGTGTTGGACCCGGCTAAATTGCTAGAGTATAAGAGCACGGCGCAGCTAGTCCAAGACGCGCACGCTAAGGGCTTGAGCTCTAAAGAAGCCTTAAAGATGATAGAGTGGAGGAGGGAGCAAATCACCCTAGCTTTGCCTTTTAAAAGCGGGGTGGAACAGCGTATTTTTTCCAAAGAGGATATTAAAAGCGCAGCGCAAATTTTACAGGAGGGCAGAGCGACGCGCTTAAGCCCCGAGCAGATAAAGCGCGCTATTCTTAAGGCAGAGGAATTAAAAGCAAGCGCGCCTAGTAAAGATGTAAAATACCAAGCCCAAGCCAGCGCGCTTTTTAACAAGGCTCAAGAGCAAGAAGCAGACTTTAAACAACTCTTAGAGGGGTTAGCCCAGCCTAGTAGCCAGTTAGAGGCTAGCCATATTGTAAAGAGTGTAGAAAGCATTGAGAGCAAGATTAAGCGTAAGAGGGGGGATATAAGTGGCATTAATGATTATTTGAGGGGGGCTATTATTGCCCCAGATAAAAGCCAATTAGATAGCCAGTTGGTGCGCATTTTAGACACTTTAGAGAGTCAGGGTATCACCCCTATTACAGAGCTACACCACCGCCAGAGTGGATACAAGGGTATCCATGTGCAATTTGAATACAATGGGGTAGGCAGTGAAATACAATTACACACCGCCCAAAGTTGGGATATTAAGAAAAGATTAGACGAGATTTATCACATTTTAAGAGAACAAGCAGTTAATCCGACTTTGAGCAAGGAAGAAATACAAGAGTTAGTTAGAGAGAGTCAGCGTATCGCTCAAGATTTAGATTTAGATATCAATGCTTTAACTTCTTTTGCCTTGAGTTCGGATAAAAACGCCACTTCTGAAAAGTCTGTATTAGTCAGAAAGTCCTCCATAGACTTAAACGACTCCCAAGATTTAGCCTTAAAGTCAAATTCAAACATGCCTTCTTCACCCGGGGCAGATATAGCATACAACCGCCCCGACTCTGTATTAAACCAAAAAGACGAGATTTTAACCGGGGGTAAGGGAATAGATGAATCCATTGACAAGCCTTTAGATAGTGTGATCAAAGATAGCACAACAGCGCTTAAAATTGAATCCAAAGAGCCCCCCAAGCTTGATCCTAAGCTTGCGCCTAAGTTTAGGGTTGCAAAAATTAAGTTCCCCTATGTGCCTATTCGGACAAGTTGGGGAAGAGCGTTACAAGAAACAGAACAGCTTAGAAACCTTTTAAGACACAAGGAGAATTTTTATAATAACTTAAAAGAGACTTATGCCTTAGAACGCCATGAGGGCTACTACACCCCTAGCAATGCACTAGAGAACACGCCAAGACTTTCCCAAAAAGCCCTTTACGAAGTTTATCACAGAGATTATTCCAAGTTTTTAAGGCTAAGAAATGTTTTAGATAGCCCTAGTGTGGTGCTTAAAACACAGGAAGGGTATTTGTTTGCTAGAGAAGAAAAGTGGGGGGTAAAGACTTTTGTAGACTTGAGAGAGGACAAAGAAGGTTTATGGCATGTAGCCCATTTTGGGGATTTTAAAACCTTTAAAAAGGTAGATGACGCGCTCAAAAAAGGCGGGCAAATGCTTTTAGATCAGCGTGGATCAAAAGCCATTCTAGCCAATCCCGCCTTTGGCGAAAACTTTGCCGAATATGCAGGCAAAGGCGCACAAGCGGTAGCTAAGCTTTTAAAAGAAAAACGCGGGCAAGTAGCCGGGGCGTTTTATAAAGAGGGGTTGGGGTATATTGATCTGGTGTGGGGAGCAAAAGATAAGGGTATAGGCTTAGAGAAAATCCTAGCAAAGCATGTAGATGATTTTAAAGGCTTTAAGGGCAATACACCCCAAGAAAAATTAGTTAATGGGCTAGAGCACTTAATCCAAAATGGCGCGCTTAGGACTAGCCCCACAGGCATTAAAACCATTTTTGAACCCACAGCACAAGGGGAATTTAGAGTCGGGTTGTCTAAAGGGTGGTTTAAAGAGGGGGATAATCATTGGGTCATCACGGCTTACGAGTATAAACGCCCCCCTGTAGAGACTTTCGACCAATCTACAAGCCCCAAAGGGTTTGAGCATGGGCATCTAGCTCAAAAGGGCGAAGCTAAAGATAGCACAACCCCCCTTAAAGACACTTCTAAGCCTAGAAAGAAACAAGTAAAAGCCCTTGAAAGCGAGTTTATCGACAACATCATCCATGATTATACCGCGCGTGGCGAAAATAACCAAAGCCTCATCGCCACATTGAAAAACTACATCGATGATGAGGACTTTATCCACAACCTCTCCAAGGAAACACTTGTGAACATAGAACCCGGGCTAGCAAGAGCAAACGATTATCTCATGTACGAACAAGTTGCCAAAATGGAGGAGATGATCCAAAAGATAGAAAAGTTAGATTCACAAGCGGTTAGCCCGGGTATGCGTGCAAGTTTGGCACACATGCAGAAACTCAAGACCCAACAAGAAAAAGAGCTTTTAGAAATTAAAGGCTTGTATGAAAAGCTCATTGCCAAGTGGGAGAAAATGCATGGGCAAAAGGCTAATGCGGTGTTCCCAGCTAAGTATACGCCCAAGGAATCTAAAGGGGC
>NZ_QXQR01000041.1:0-2912 GCF_003660355.1 Helicobacter sp. L8 | reverse complement strand
GGGGGGATATTGAGCTGAAGGCTTTGGATAAAATCGGGTATTCTAACTACTTGAAAGGCAAATAATGGGCGTTTTGATTGATGGCATGAGCAATGGGTGAGAAATTGTCTTTTAGATTTACCCCCCCCCCCCCCCCCAATAAACTAAACCTTCGCCCCGGATTTCATCTTTCTAGTTTAACACACACTCTCCACATATTTAAAGCCCCCCAAAAACCCTCACCCAAACAACTCGAAGTCCCTACACCCAATGATTTGCCCGCGTTTGAGAGGGAGAAACCCCCTGGGGATTTTGATCAAACCCCTAAAGAGAAAGATAAAAATATGGAACAAGGTCGAGAATACGAAAAGTTTGTCGCTCAAGGGTATGTCAAGCGTGGTTATGATTGCGATTTTCATTGCGATTTAGGCAAGCAAGATCAAAAAATTGATCTGATTTTAACTAAGGATGAGGAGGTGCTCTTTATCCAATGTAAAAATTGGAATGAAAAAACGCCTTATCGCGTGGGTTTGGACTATGTCCAAGAGTTTTTGCAAAATTGCGATGCCCTAGAGAAAGCAGAGTACCCGGGCAAAAACTGCCAAAGATTGTTGGCACTCTCTGCGGATGTGCTCAACCCAGAGGCTAAGGCATTCCTAGAAAAACGCCGCTGCGATCAACGGGTGGGATGGGCAATACTACCAATACAGAGGAGTTAAAATGGATTACGCCAAAAAATACAGGGATTTAGTTGCCAGCTATTATGCAGGTCAAGGTTTTAGCGTCCACAGATATGATGCGAGCAAAGACAAAGAGAAACATTTGGCATTTACCCGCATTGATTTGATTTTGAGGCAGGACAAACAAATCATCTTGGCGCAATGCAAAAACTAGAATCCAGAGGGAGAATGCAAGATGGATGCCAAGCATTTAGAGAAGTTTCTGCAAGATTGCCATAGCTACCAAAGCCATTTGTATCGCGATGATTTTGAGCATTATCAACAATGCTTTTTTAAAAATATCATGGTGGTCAATAGCCCTAAGTTGCTCGCCCCAGATGCCTTCGAGCTCATCAAGAGCCAAAAAGACAAGAAAGAGCATGAGAGAGTGTTTTATGATGTGCTAGCTCCCTCAGCCAACATGGACAGGGTGAGCCTAGCAGAGAAAACATGATCAAACATTTGGAGGAAAACATGGTTTTAAAATTTTGCCCTGCCCTGATTAGAGTAGTGCGTATAAGGGGTTTCACATGAGCATTTTGGTGATCGGAGCTATTGCGCAGATTTTTACAGCAGTGGGGAAGGTGTTTGAAAACTTCTTTAAGTCGTCCGTCTCTATGGTGTTTGTGATTACATTGCTGGTTATTTTCCACTACATAGGGCATTAGTGGGGTGGGCAACCCTAGCAACGGTTAAAATACCTACAAGGAGCAATATGTCAGTGTCGTTTGAAAAGTGTGTGTTGTCGGTTGTCTTGTTGTTTGCAGCGGCTTTAGGAGTCTGTTATGCGGGGAATCAATTGGCAAAATCTTACGATGACAGCAAAGACTATGGCAAATCTGTTTCTTATTGGCAAAAACTCATAGAAATGGGGGATTCTAGGGGGTATAACGAAATGGGGGCTATGTATGAAGATGGCAAAGGCATTGTCAAAGATTGCTCCAAAGCCTTGCAATACTACCAAAAAGCAGCAGATATGGGGGATATTATGGCTTATAATAATTTGGGAATAATGTATGAAAACGGGGAGGGTGTGGGGCAAGACAAGGAAGTTGCACGGCAGTATTATCAAAAGGCTTGTGATTTGGGCGATCAAGAGAGTTGTGAATACGCCAAAGATTTAGCCCCTAAACATACTGCCTACAAGCTCAACTTTGATATTCAGAAAAAAGAGTTTGATCTCTTTGGGGAGGGGCTGGGGACTTTGATTGAGATCACTTCTAAAAATAGAGACCCCGTGCGCCTTGAGGGGATTATTATCAATGAGGCAATTCTTGCAATGATTGGACTCAGGTTATGGCTGATGGCAGACCAGCTAGGGGCAATAAGAGAGGCTATATTTTAAAATACTCTCAAGGGTATATGATTGGCGTGGCTTGCTTGCCTTATAAAATCCTCTCTGTAGAAATTAGGACTCATTTGGGTAATGTAACTTACACCTATGAGTGAGGGGTGTTTGGGGGTGTGGAGGGGATTTTTCAGCATGTGGTAGTGAAGCATGTTTAAAGTAAAAATACATCCAATAGGCAAGTTTATCCTCTTATTTATGGTAGAATCCACTTACAAGCCTTGCTTGTAAACCTGAAAAAGGAGTCTTATGCGCATTTTGTTAACCTTGATCGCTACAACCCTTCTCTCTTGTTTGTTTTTAGAGGCTGAGGGTAATGGGGTTTATGGAGCTGTGGGTTTTCAATACTCAAACAT
Source organism: Helicobacter sp. L8 (assembly GCF_003660355.1). Lineage (NCBI taxonomy): Bacteria > Pseudomonadati > Campylobacterota > Epsilonproteobacteria > Campylobacterales > Helicobacteraceae > Helicobacter > Helicobacter sp. L8. Next base: position 510 of record NZ_QXQR01000041.1, on the reverse strand, counting down.
CACACAGAGCACACAGAACAAAGCCCCCGGGCTTGCTAACCAAATGCCACTTTTCAATGTGTTAAGTGCCAAGCCCATAGTTTTAGCAAATCCCCAGCTCCCCCAAAACAAAATGGGGCAGTGAAATTAAGGAGGTTTTCTGGACAAGAAAATTTTAAAAAACACTTCTGCAAGTTTAGCCATAGCCCTTTGTTCGCCCTTTTTGGAGGCTGATACGGATAAAGATGGTTTCCAAAGGACTAGTGTCATTTGGTGTTGCGATGCCGATGGCAAATCGTTTTCAAGTCCCCCTTCATGGGCTCTCCCAGATTTTGACCCCACATCCAAGAAAAAAACCTCCAGCACCAACACCAAGACACCAGTAGTCCCCCAAACCTCTACCCCGCCGGTAACCACTAAACCTTCAACGCCCCAGACTTCTGCCCCACCCGTAGTAATTAAACCCCCAACACCCCAAACATCCACCCCGCCAGTGGTAACTAAAGCCCCAACACCCCCATTAAACCCAAG
>NZ_QXQR01000040.1:0-3326 GCF_003660355.1 Helicobacter sp. L8 | reverse complement strand
GGGGGGATATTGAGCTGAAGGCTTTGGATAAAATCGGGTATTCTAACTACTTGAAAGGCAAATAATGGGCGTTTTGATTGATGGCATGAGCAATGGGTGGGAGTATAAAGACCCACCAGTCCAAAGCCCGCTTTAAAGCAAGTTAAGCGATACTAGAAAATCTATATTTTGACAAAAAGAGTAGGAGATCCTCCCATGCTACACAAAAAAAGCCACATAGAAAGAGATGAAGAAAAATTTGTTTTCAAGGCAGATAGTTCTTCTACGCCCATTTTTGGGAGTGCAGAGAGTGATGTGTTACTGCCCCGCGAAAAAATAGGGCAGAAAATGATGGATCCGCGCATTGCTTACCAGCTGGTTTCAGATGAAATGATGCATGATGGCAACCCGCGCTACAATCTTTGCACCTTTGTGCAAACCTATATGGAAGAGGAAGCCCGAAAAATTATGCTCGATTCGATGGCAACTAACGCCATTGATAAATCTGAATACCCACAAACCACCGAGATTGAAAAACGCTGCGTGAATATCATTGCCAATCTTTGGAATGCCAACCCGCAAGAAGACTATATGGGCACTTCTACCGTGGGTTCTTCAGAAGCTTGCATGTTGGGTGGCATGGCGATGAAATTTCGCTGGCGCAGACGGGCGCAAGCTCTGGGCATGGATATTAGCAAGAAAAAACCTAATCTCATTGTCGGTTCGGGCTACCAAGTGGTTTGGGAAAAATTCTGCGTGTATTGGGATGTGGAGTTGCGCGAAGTCCCTATGAGTGATTGGCATGACCTGACTTTAAATGCGCAAAAAGCCATTGAGCTTTGCGATGATTACACGATTGGCATTGTGCCCATTATGGGGATTACCTACACGGGGGCATTTGATGACATTATAACCCTAGATAAGCTCCTAAGCGCATACAACCAACAGGCTAAAATTAGCGTGCCCATCCATGTAGATGCGGCTTCTGGGGGGTTGTATCTGCCCTTTATGCAGCCAGATCTCAAATGGGATTTTCGCCTCAAAAATGTCGTGTCTATCTCCACTTCAGGGCATAAATATGGCTTAATTTATCCGGGGATTGGCTGGGTGCTATGGCGGGATAAACAATTTTTGCCCGATGAGCTGATCTTTAAAGTGGCGTATTTAGGGGATTTTGAGCCCACTTTTCAAATTAATTTCTCCCGATCGGGCTCGCAAATTTGGGCGCAGTATTATTGTTTTGTGCGTTGGGGTTTTGAGGGCTACAAGGCTGTGCATGCTAAAACCCGCGATGTGGGGCTTTTCTTGGCAAGGGGCATCCAAGCCTTGGGGCTTTTTGAGATGATCAATGAGGGTCAAAACATCCCCATCATCTGCTGGGCTATGGATGCACAGGCGCAGCAAGAAAAACAATGGGATCTTTACGATTTAGCCGATCGCCTGCGTTTTAATGGTTGGCAGGTCCCTGCTTACCCCCTCCCAGCCAATTTTCAAAATGTCTCGGTGATGCGTGTGGTCGTGCGCGCTGATCAAAGCATGGAACAGATGTCGCTATTTTTAAAAGACTTAAAGCAAGCCATCAAGGATCTAGAGAGTGCAAACCTAGTGAGCCATAAACGCCAGTTAGAAGAGGGCAAAGCCGTCCCGGTGGGTTATACGCATTGAGGAATCTAGGGGGAGCCATAAATTTGGTCGGAGTCTTTGCGCTCTAAGCCCATTGCTTGTTCTGTGGGCTAGGAATGCGGGCGCAACTCCTTACTCGGGGTGTCATCTAAATTCGATCAAACTTTGGCGATGCTTTCTAGTGTGTGCACAGACAAGATTAGATTAATGGTATTTCTGTGGTCTTTGGTTTCTTGAAGTTTCTCACATCCTAACTCTTGGGCGTGCATCTGTATTTCAGCGAGCACACCATAAGAGATCGCGCCTGCTATATGAGAGCATGATTCACATGCAAGAGCTCAATGCGCGCCAAGAAAAGGAGTTGCTAGAAATTGAGGGGGCTAACAACAGCAACTTAAAATCTATAAAATTCTATAATTCTCTATAAAAAATTTATATATTCTTAAGTTTGTCCATGCTATCATGTTGCCATGAACAATTTGTTATCCATAGGACAAGCTAGCAAAGTTTTGGGTGTTAGTATCCAAACCTTGAGAAATTGGGAGAAAAAAAGGCTTACTAAAACCCGACAACTACACAAAAGGCGGGGAGCGCAGGTATAAGCTAGAGAGCCTTAAAGGCATTAACAAAAACATTGTTTTTCACAATGATAACCGCAAGACCATCGCCTATGCCCGTGTTTCTAGTGCTGATCAAAAAGAGGACTTGGTTAGACAGGTGCAGGTTTTAGAGTTGTATTGTTCAGTTGCTAGGCTTTAACTACGAGGTGATCCAAGACTTAGGCTCTGGGATGAATTACTACAAGAAAGGTCTAACCAAACTTCTCAATCTTATCCTAGAAAGCCAAGTAAAAAGACTTGTGATTACCCACAAAGACCGCTTGTTACGCTTTGGTGCAGAGCTTGTATTTGCTATCTGTGAGGCTAAAGAAGTAGAAGTGATTATCATTAATCAAGGCGATGAGAATGTCCGCTTTGAAGAGGAATTGGCTAAAGATGTCTTAGAAATCATCGCTGTTTTTTCGGCAAGACTTTATGGCTCTAGGTCTAAGAAAAACAAACAGCTTTTAGAACAAATGCAAGCCGTGGTAGAGGAATAGTGGAATGTCAAAAGCTACGCTTTTGTCACACAAGATTGAACTACAACCCAACAACAAAGCCCAAACCCACTTTAGAAAGGCTTTTGGGTGTGCCAGATTAGCTTATAACTGGGGACTGGCCAAGTGGAGAGAAAATTATCAAAATGGCATTAAATCTAACCACTTTGCCCTCAAGAAAGAGTTTAACGCTCTTAAAAGAGAAAAATACCCCTTTGTCTATGAGGTTACCAAATACGCCACAGCCCAGCCCTTTACACATTTAAAACTAGCTTTTGCTAAATTCTTTAGAGATTTGAAGTTAGGTAAGGTGAGTTATCCAAAATTCAAAAAGAAAAGAGAATATCAAGGGAGCTTTTACATCGGGGGCGACCAAATTAAAATCATTCAAGGCGGCACAAAAGACTATCTAAAAATCCCTAATTTGCCTAAAATCAAAATGACGCAGAAACTTAGATTTAAAGGCAAAATCAATGGCGCAACCATCACACAAAGAGGACTCAAGTTTTTTGTTTCTATCCAAGTGGATACCATGATAGGTTGCCCCAAGAGCTTTCCAGCTTGAATCGGCGCAAAAAGCAAGCAGATCACGCGATTCAATTTGCTAAAATTGATAAGGACGGCTCGT
>NZ_QXQR01000039.1:0-3542 GCF_003660355.1 Helicobacter sp. L8 | reverse complement strand
TAATGGGGCTGTAACCAAGTATGGCTACATACTAGATACAGCTAGTTATGGATCGTTGAAACAAGAAGCCCACCCGTCTTTAGCGGGTGGGTGATTCACAAAGGACTTGAGCGACTCTAAGGGACTCTATGATGATAACGCCACTTTGAGGACTAAGGAGTATAACGACAACGCACAAGCCAAGCTAGACACCTACAACGCTAACCACACCACCAAGCTAGACACCTACAACGCTAACCACACCACCAAGCTAGACACCTACAACGCTAACCACACCACAAAGCTAGGCGAGTATGACGCTAACACACAGGGCAAGATCAGTTCTTATGATGCGAATGCCAGCACCAAGCTAGACGAATACAACGCCAACGCCGCGCAGAAACTCAAAGACCATAACGACACCGCGCGCGTGAAGATGGAGTCCTTACTCAACTTGCACCAAGAAAAGCTAGATGCCTATAACGCCAACACCACCACTAAGATCGCCGACTTTGATTCTAACGCCATGGCTAAAACGCAAACCTATGACACTAACCACGCCACCAAAACCCAAAGCTATAATGCGAACGCGCTAGCCAAGACCCAAGAGTTCAACACCAACGCCACCACCAAAACAGGCGAGTATAACACTTTGCACGCCCACCAGATCGCCGAGTTGAAGCGCACTCTACTTTCTGAGCTCTCCAGCCTAGCCATTGAACCCAAGCTTTTAGGCGAGATGGGCAAGTTGATAACTCTTGTGAACCAAGTGCGCAATGAGCAAACTAGATTAGGGGGCAATTTCAGAAGCGAAGTGTTTGACAAGAACACGACATGGCTATGCCCTAGCGCGCAGTATTACTATATCTTTTTACAGGGAGGGATGGGACCAGATAGAAGTAACGCCAGTGGACCGGCAAGTTCTTTTCACAATCTAATCAGTGTTGCGGGGGGTAGAGGGGGGGGTACAGGTTTAGGGAGCATGGGGGCGTGTAAGGCCGGATGGTTTAACTTGAATGCCAACCAAAATTACAATATCACTATAGGCAATGGCGGTGTGTGTGTGATCTGTTATGCGCAAAAAATCAAATAGGGAGGTAATAGATGCAAGCCCCAGATATTAGCGCAGGGCGAGGGGGATTAGCGGCTATGAGCGATGCGCTAGCCCAGATGCGCGCTAGCCACCAGCACCTAGCTAACACCTTTGCCCAAATTCACGATCGCCTAGACAAGAGCAGCAATAAGCTTTTAAGCCTAGCCGCCCAAAAAGAATTACAAGATTACAAGCAAAAACGCGACGCGATAGAGGACGCGCGCGCTAATAGATTAGCCACCCTGCAAGAAAACCAGCTAGAACAACAAGCCTTACAGACCCAAAAAAACAACGCCTTTAGAAATAGGCAGTTTGAGGAGGGGTTGAAGCAACAAGCTATCTCTAACCAGTTTAAAAAGCAGGAGCTAGCCAACCAGACCCGCACTTCTAAAGCCCAAGCCGGGCTTTTAGGGGCGCAAACCCGTGGGCAAAACATCCAGGCTTACGAAAAAGGCGCGCTTTTGCGCACCTCTAGCAACCCCCAAGACATCCAAGCAGGCATTAACGCCCAAGTCCCCTTAGCCAAAGCCAAAGCCCCCAACAAGCCCCCCCTAGTAAACCCCAACTATTCACGCCCCCTAACACGCCCATGAACCCCGCCCAAAGAGAATTAGCTCTAAGAGCTCTAGCTAAGAAGGATTTTTACACCTTTGTGAAACTCAAATGGGCGCGCTACAATCTAGCTCCTTTCTTAGATAGTTGGCATATCGCTTATTTATGCAAGGTGCTAGAGTGCACTCTACCTAGCGCGCAAGAGGACTTGATCACGCGCTTAATGATCAACATCCCCCCCAGCTATGGCAAAACCGAGATCATCGCAAGGTGCTTTATTGCATGGGCGTTAGGATTGGATCGCAGTCGCAAGTTTTTTTATATTAGCTACAGCGATGACTTGTGTCGCAAAATTGCCAACCAAGTGCGCGATCTAATGAAATCCAAATACTATGCCCAAATCTTTAGCGAGCCCTTAGAGTTTTTGCAAGACAACGCCCAAGAATTTGTTTTAAGAGAGGGAGGGGGACTCTTTGTAACCACGCTAAAGAGCGCGTTAACCGGATTCCACGCCCACCAAATCCTCATAGACGATCCGATTAAGGTAAGTGAGATGTCTAGCAAGAGCGCGCTAAAAGCGGTGCATGCTAACTTCAAAGAAAGCGTTTTGAGCCGTTTGCAAGACAACCAAAGCAATATCACTATTTTGATGCAAAGATTGAGCCAGAACGACTTATGTGGGTTTTTGCTCAACCCAAGAGAATTTGAGCCCGCCCAGATTGAAAGTTGGAAAGTAGTCAAACTCAAAGCCCTCAACGAACAAGAAGAACACTACACTATCAAAGATTTTAGCTACACTAGAGCCCCACAAACCCCCCTTTTTGAAGCCCGCCACAACGCCGCGCAATTAGAAGAAATGCGTTTGCAAATGGGTAATGACGAGTTCAGCGCGCAGTATTTGCAAGAACCCCTAGCCACTAGCGGGGGGTATTTTGATCCGCAATTCTACAAGAATGTATTCTTGCACGAATTAGGAGATTACAATACCTTCATCTTTGTAGATAACGCCCTATCTTTGAAGCAGAGCGCGGATAACCGCGCCATTGTTGTCGTAGGGGTGGAAAATTACAAGCAGAGTACACGCTATTGCGTGCTCGATTGTTTATATGGGATTTGGGATGAAGAGAGCAGTATCGCGCATATTTTGCAGGCTAAGGCGCGCTACCCACGCGCAAAAACCTATATTGAGAGTGAGGGAGGGGGATTAGTCTTGCATCGGCTTTTATTAGTGGAGTTAGTGCGCTACAACCAGCGCGCTAAGGAAAATAACCAAGCCACTTTGAGCGATGATGTCTATTGCTACACCCCTAGCCGCAAAGTTTCTAAGGTGGATAAAATCAAAGCCCTAAGACCCTATTACAATACGGGGTTTTTAGTCTTTTCCCACGCGTGTACCAATCAAGACCAAATCAAAAAAGAACTCTTCAGCTTTAATCCCGATCGCCCTTATAAGCAGGATGACTGCATAGACGCTTTGGCAAGTTGTCTAACCCATAGCGATGTCATAGCCCCCCCTAGAGTTAGCCCCCCCACTCTAAAGAGTAGATACACCCCTAAGCGGACATGGAGGATTTAGCGGCGTTTTTTGTGGTTTTAAGTTAGAATGTGGCACAATAGTAAAGCGTTACGCCCCCGCCTTTTGGCGGGGTTTTTGCGCTATAGCAGTCGTTCGGCGAAAACGACTACAAACGCTAATACTATTAGCAATTTTTGCATCGCGGTTACCTCCTAACAGGGGGCAACCCACACCCCCCAACCCCTTTTGCAAGTACTCCAAATCGCCATAAGGGTAACCACGCGTGCCAACAAGGCATTATACTTCTTTAACCCTTGTTTTTTGTAGGGCTTTTGTCTAGTATGCGCGCATGGCAAGTTTGGATTTTGACAAGTTAGAGCAAGATGGGTTTAGCGCAGAACA